>JAICQA010000289.1 GCA_025929595.1 Xanthobacteraceae bacterium | reverse complement strand
GAGGAACAGGCGGCGCTCACGGCGACCAAACTCTTCACCGATTACCTGAAGGCGAGCCGCGACGAACGCTACGCCATGAGCCTGCTGCCGCCGGGCCGCTTCCTCATGCCCGGCGATCTCGCCGGCTCGCCCGCGCTCACCTTCGCGCCGCTCGACCTGCCCGAGACGGGCGAAGTGCCCGACGGCTCGCTCTGGGCCATGATGCGGCGGCGCTTCGAGGCGTATCGCAGCGCGGTGGTGCTGCCCTTCTTCCGCGACCACTTCAGCCTGCTCGACCGGCAGGTCGTGCTGGTCGATGCGCTCGCGGCGTTCAACGCGGGGCCGGACGCGGTGCAGGACCTCGAGCGCGCGCTCGCCGGCATCCTCGATTGCTTCCGCGTCGGGCAGCGCAGCTTCTTCTCGTCCCTCGTCCGGCCACGCATCGACAGAATCCTGTTCGCGGCGACGAAAGCCGACCACATGCACCACACGAGTCACGACCGGCTGGAGGCGATCCTGCGCCGCATGACGAAGCGCGCCGCGGAGCGCGCGCAGTTCGCGGGCGCGGAGATCGATGTGCTGGCGCTCGCGGCCGTGCGCGCGACGCGCGAGGCGACGGTGAAGCGCGGACGCGAGACGCTGCCGGCCATCCTGGGCGTGCCGGCAGCCGGCGAGACAGCGGACGGCGAGACCTTCGACGGCAAGACCGAAACCGCGATCTTTCCCGGCGACCTGCCGGCCGACCCCGACGCGCTGTTCGATGGCGGGCACGGCTTTCGCGGGCTCGCGGCCGGACAGGCGGGCGAGGCCGACTACCGTTTCCTGCGCTTTCGGCCGCCTTTGCTCGAACTGACCGATGACGGCGCGCCCGCGCTGCCCCATATTCGTCTCGACCGGGCGCTGCAATTCCTGATCGGAGACCGGCTGCAATGAGCGAGCATTCGCGACCGCGCCGACCGGCGGCCTTCCGCCTCGACGACCCCGACGTGGTCGTCGCCGAGGCGCTGCCCGAGAAGGATTACCCGACGCGCGCCAGCGTGCGCGTCATTCCGGAAAACGAAGCCGTCTCCCTGCCCGTCCCGCTCGAGCCCGCGCCCGCCGCGCGGCGCGGCTGGCGCTGGGGGACGCTGCTGTGGTCCGCGCTTGGCGGGCTGGTTGCGCTCGGCGTGTCGCTCGCCGTCACGCAGCTTGTGGAAGAACTGTTCGCGCGCAGCCAGGCGCTGGGCTTCCTCGGGCTCGCGCTCGCGGTCGCCGCGGGGCTGGCCTTCCTTGTCATCGTCGCGCGCGAGGCGTTCGGGCTGATGCGGCTTGCAACGATCGAAAGCCTCCACCAACGTGCTGCCGAAGCGATCGAGAGCGACGAACGCAAGGCGGGCCGCGCGGTGGCGAACGATGTGCTGTCGCTGTTCAAGGCGACGCCGACGCTGGCGCGCGGACGCGCGAATGTCGAAAGCCATCTCGACGACATCATCGACGGCCGTGACATGATCCGGCTCGCCGAACGCGAATTGATGACGCCGCTCGACCGCGAGGCCGTACGGCTCGTGTCGGCGGCGGCAAAGCGCGTTTCGGTCGTAACGGCGGTGAGCCCGCGCGCGCTGATCGACATGGGCTTCGTGCTTGTCACCACGCTCACCCTGATCCGGCGCCTCGCCTATCTCTACGGCGGACGGCCGGGCACGCTCGGCTTGATCCGGCTCGTGCGCCTTTCGATCGCGCATCTTGCCGTCACCGGCGGATTGGCGGCGGGCGACAGCCTCATTCAACAGGTGTTCGGTCACGGCATCGCCGCGAAGCTTTCGGCGCGACTCGGCGAAGGCGTGCTGAACGGGTTGCTCACGGCGCGGCTCGGGCTCGCCGCGATCGAGGTGACGCGGCCGCTTCCCTTCAACGCGCTGCCGCGGCCGGCGCTCGGCACGGTGGCGGGGGATTTGCTGAAGGGCGCGAGGGGCAGCGAATAAATTCTTCACCCTCCCCCTTGCGGGGAGGGTTAAGAAGTCAACCCGCCACGCGCTCGATCTCCGCGCCGCAGCGCGAGAGCTTTTCCTCAAGGCGCTCGAAGCCGCGATCGAGATGATAGACGCGGTGAACCATCGTCTCGCCTTCCGCCGCGAGACCCGCGATCACGAGCGACACGGACGCGCGCAGGTCGGTCGCCATCACCGGCGCACCCTTCAGGCGCTCGACGCCTTCGATTTTCGCCACTTCGCCATCGAGCGATATTCTGGCGCCGAGACGGGCCAATTCCTGCACGTGCATGAAGCGATTCTCGAAGATCGTCTCGGTGATCTGCGAGGTGCCGTCCGCACGAGACATGAGTGCCATCAGTTGCGCCTGAAGATCGGTGGGGAAGCCCGGAAACGGCTCTGTGGTCACGCGCACCGGCGCGAGCTTTGTGCCGTTGCGGCTGATGCGAATGCCTTCATTCGTTTCGAAAACTTCCGCGCCCGCTTCCTGCAACACATCCAGCGCAGACTGCAGGAGATCGGCGCGCGCGCCCTGCAGCATCACGTCGCCACCGGTCATCGCAACCGCCATCGCATAGGTCCCGGTCTCGATCCGGTCGGGCAGCACGGTGTGGTTCGCGGCGTTCAGGCGTTCGACCCCCTGCACGCGAATGGTCGACGTCCCCGCCCCTTCGATGATCGCGCCCATTTTCTTCAGGCAGTCCGCGACATCGACGATCTCCGGCTCGCGCGCGGCGTTTTCGATCTCGCTCTCGCCCCTGGCGAGCGCGGCCGACATCAGCGCGGTGTGGGTCGCGCCAACGGACACCTTGTCGAAGCGGATGCGCCCGCCGCGCAGGCCGCCGTTGGCGCTCGCAAGCACGTAACCTTCTTCGATATCGATTGTCGCGCCGAGCGCGCGCAACGCGTCGAGGTGGAAATCCACTGGCCGCGTGCCGATGGCGCAACCGCCCGGCATCGACACACGTGCTTCGCCCATGCGCGCGACGAGCGGGCCAATGACCCAGAAGCTCGCGCGCATCTTGGAAACGAGATGATACGGCGCCGTCGTGTCGACGATGCGCCTCGCCGACAGGCGAAGCGTCTGGCCGTTGCCCTCGGGATCGCCCGGGCGCTTGCCGGCCAGCGTGATATCGACGCCGTGATTGGCGAGGATGTGTTGCAAGAGAACCACGTCCGCTAAGCGCGGGACGTTTTGCAGTACCAATGTTTCGTCGGTGAGCAAGCTCGCGATCATCAACGGCAGCGTCGCGTTCTTCGCGCCGGAGATCGGAATGGCGCCGGACAGACGATTGCCGCCGCGGATACGGATGCGATCCAATTCAGACTCCTGCGGACGGGAAAGTAACTTGCGAGCCAGCCCACATTAGGCGGCACGTGCGGGCAAGAAGATGGCCAAACGGAGAAAGCATCGATTCAGTTCCCCGTTCCCTGTGCGTCCTTCGCCGCCTCGCGCCCACGCGCTTGCTGCTTGCGGCGCTTGAGATTAGCCCTTAACGCCGCAGCAAGCCGCTTGACGCGGGCGTCCTTGGCCGGCTTTTCGCCCGCCGCAGAACCGGTTTTGCGGTCTTGTCTCTCCGCCATACGAAATCGGTACGCCCCGAGGGCGGTCGCTGCAAGCAACTTGCGGGCACTTTCCCGCTATGGCACTTAGGCCGCCTGAACCGGCCTTGCGCCGGTATTTCGGGCGCTGCCGTAGCTCAGTGGTAGAGCACTCCCTTGGTAAGGGAGAGGTCCTCAGTTCAATCCTGAGCGGCAGCACCAGTTTCTCACCCGCCACGTAATAAAGCGACCTGCCCCCGCGAACAGGAAAAGCACGTCCATG
>JAICQA010000142.1 GCA_025929595.1 Xanthobacteraceae bacterium | reverse complement strand
TTCGGCTGCTTCGTCTTCACGAAGTCGATGAGCGCCGAGGTCGAGCCGGTGAAATCCGCCTCGCCGATCACATCGGGCGGACATTCGGGATGCGCCAGAATCTGCACGCCGGGATTGGCGTCGCGATAGTTGCGCAGCTCTTCCGCCGTGAAGCGCTCATGCACCTCGCAGTGGCCCTTCCACGCGATGATCTTGACCTTGGTCTGCGTCGCGACCCAGCGCGCGAGGAATTCGTCCGGGATACAGATGACGCGGTCGGTGCCGAAGCTCTCGACCACCTGCACCGCGTTCGAGGACGTGCAGCAGATGTCGCTCTCGGCCTTCACGTCGGCGGACGTGTTGACGTAGGTGACGACCGGCACGCCGGGATAGCGCTGGCGCAGGAGCCGCACGTCGGCGCCCGTGATGGACGAAGCGAGCGAGCAGCCGGCCTTGATGTCCGGAATCAGCACCGTCTTGTCCGGGTTCAGCAGCTTCGACGTCTCGGCCATGAAGTGCACGCCGCCCTGCACGATGATGTCGGCGTCGGTCTGCGTGGCTTCCTTGGCAAGCTGGAGCGAGTCGCCGACGAAGTCGGCAACGCAATTGTAAATTTCGGGCGTCTGATAATTGTGCGCGAGCAGCACCGCGTTGCGCTGCTTCTTAAGTTCGTTGATCGCCTTCACGTAAGGCGCGAAGAACGGCCACTCGACCGGCGGCACGACCTTCTTCACGCGCTCATAGAGATGCGCGGTCTCCTTCTCGACCTGCGCGTTCCACTCGAGCGACGGCATCGGCAGCACGCCCAGACGGCGCGCGGCCTCGCCCTCGCCCGCACGCGGCGCGGCCGCCGGCGGATTCGGAACCTTCGGCTGAAACAGCTCGAAATTGGGAGTGGCCATGACAGCCTCCTCTCAGCGCACTTCCATTTGCTCCGATTGAGCATAAATGGGAGCGCAAAATACCGGCTTGCGCCGGGTTGCCCCATCCGGCTTTCGCCGGCGTTCCCAGTTATCCTCACTCGGAGCAAAAGCGAATATAATACAAAAAGCTTGCCGCTGCCAGAGGCAGGAACCGGATATTTGCAGCGAGGGCAGCGTCTAGCCCGCAAATGCCCGCTCCGACGCCGATCCATGCAGAAGACCGATGGCTCCCTTCAGCATTATTCGTTGGAGGCATAAGCTGACCGTCGCTAGATTCCGCGGAATCAGATCACATTCCGCCCGGCCAAGGCGCGCAGCGCGCAAGGACACCGCCCATGTCGCAGACGACCTCCACGCTCGCTTCGCCGCGCTCGCAGATCATCCTCGTCATCCTGATCGCGGGTTGCGCCGTCGCCGCGCTCAGCTTCGGCCCGCGCGCCTCCCTCGGCCTTTTCCTCTCCCCGATGTCGGAAGCGAATGGCTGGGGCCGCGACGTGTTCGCGCTCGCGCTCGCGATCCAGGTGCTGCTGTGGGGCGCGGCGCAGCCGGTGGCCGGGGCGCTGGCCGACCGTTTCGGCCCGGTGCGCGTGCTGATGGCCGGCGGAATCCTCTACGCAATCGGCCTGTGGCTGATGGCCTATTCGACCACGCCGCTGATGTTGAACTTCTCGGCGGGTCTGCTGATGGGCTTCGGCATCGCCGGCAGCTCTTTCACCATCGTCATCGGCGCGTTCGGCAAGCTCATTCCGCAGGAGTGGCGCTCGCTCGCCTTCGGCGCGGGAACGGCGGCGGGCTCGTTCGGCCAGTTCCTGTTCTCGCCGCTGGCGATCGGCCTGACGCACGCTTTCGACTGGCAGATGGCGCTCGTCCTGTTCGGCTTCATCGTGCTCCTGATCATCCCGCTGTCGCTCGTGCTCGCGACGCCGCCGGACGCGGCGACGCCCGGTGTCGCGAAGCAATCCTTGCGCGAGGCGCTGTCGGAAGCCTTCGGCCACCGTTCCTACGTTCTGCTGGTGATCGGCTTCTTCACCTGCGGCTTCCAGCTCCTGTTCATCACGGTCCATCTGCCCGCCTATGTCGTGGACCGAGGGCTGTCGGTCGATATCGGCGCCTGGACCATCGGCGTGATCGGCCTCTTCAACATCGTGGGCTCGCTCGCGGCCGGCTGGCTCGGCGACAAGATGCCGAAGCGCTATCTGCTCGCAATCATTTACTTCCTGCGCTCGGCCGCCGTGCTCGCCTTCATCTCATTCCCGGTCACGGGAGCGACCTCCATCGCGTTCGGAGCGGTCATGGGCCTGCTGTGGCTCTCGACCGTCCCGCCGACGTCTTCGCTGGTTGCGATCATGTTCGGCACGCGCTGGCTCGCGACGCTGTTCGGCGTCGCCTTCCTCTCGCACCAGGTCGGCGGGTTTCTCGGCGTGTGGCTCGGCGGCGTGCTCTACGAAGCGTTCGGCTCCTACGATCCGATCTGGTGGGGCTCGATCGCGCTCGGCATCGCGTCGGCGCTCATTCACCTGCCGATTGTCGAGCGCCCGGTGGTGCGCGCGGCGCCCGCGCCAGCCTGATTGCGGCCTGCCCTAACCGGCTCGAACCGCAGAAGTTCGTGCGCGAGTTCGGTTTGCCTGGAATCGTCCAGCAATAATCGCGCATGAATTGAGTCCGGCTGCTTTTCCGCCAGCGCCGTCATCCGCCGCCGCCTGCGCGCCAGGCAAACCATAGGCAGTCCGGCCTTGTTGGCTTCCATCGCCAGACACAGGTCGACCATGTTCACGTGCCGCCAATCACGGACATCGAAACGCAAAGCGTCGGACGAAAACATCGCCGCCCCGGTCCCGATGGCGTCAACCATCCGATCCTCGCGCGGGCGGCTTTCGTAGGGAATGCTGTTTCGATCGACATTGTACCGCGCGAACGGGCGCTTAAGCAGGACGCCGTGATAGCCCACGACGGCGCGATCCTCATAGCGTGTCAGCCCCGTGCGGAGATGTTTGATGAAACTTCGCGAGTACGCGAAGTCATCATCGACACTTATATAAATGAAGGACCCGCGCTCAAGAGCAAGTCCGAGCAATTTTCCGTTGGCGTGAAGGCCGCCAACGTCACGCGAAAGGATTGGCACGATACGAGGATCGCTGCGAACCTCGTCCGGGATGGCCGGGTGACCGTCGAGATAGAGATAGAGCCGGTCGACTTGATCGATGATGCTTGGGAGCGCCGCGCGAAACGTTTCGGCGCGGGATGGCATGGTAGCCATTCCTGCTATCAACCTCTCGCCGCGATCACGTAGCCGCCACTTCCTGAAGAACATGGCCGGCATTCATTGGCGCTGCATTGGAAACGAAATCCGCAAACGCTGGTCTGCGTCAGTTTGGGGTCGCGCGTGACGACGACCGAAGATTCCTGAACCTATCCGCGAGCCGCGCGATCGTGCGGCGAAGCCGTCGCGTCGAAATGAACGGACGCTTGCGAGGCGGCTTCGGCAGCGCATCGGTTCCGTCACCGTGAAATTCAAAGACGAGATAGCGCGCAGTCTCAGTCCCGGCATTTCTCAAGCCATGCGCCGTTCCCGCCGGACAATAGATCACGCCGTGCGGAGCCACATTCTCACCGAAAACTTCGACGCGTCCGGCAAGAACAATGATCGCGACGTCATGAGCATCCACATGCGCGTCATAGCCGCCGCCGGGAGGCACGATCGATACATGCGCACGCAGCTTGCGAAGCTGGGCGGTGGGCTTCTCAAACACGAGAAGATGCTTCCGCGCGGGACCGTCCGCGGCAGCGAGCAGTTCGGCGTAACGGAAGAACTTTGTGCCGAGCGGGCTTTCGGCGGCTCCGTTCGCAGCGCGCCACTTCAGCATTAGGTAGGTCACCGGCGCGTCGACCGGATTTTCGATGGTGTGATACTGGCCCGAAGGATAGAAGATGAACGAGCCCGGCGTGAGACGCGCAGCCGTTCGATCGCGGCCCTGAGCGTCCTTCGCGAGCACAATATCGGCTTCGCCTTCAAGTACGATCAGAAGCTCCTCTTCGGGATGAATGTGCGGCGGATGCGGACATTGGCCGGCGCTCAGCACCGAAACGTGCGATTCGATTTCTTCGAGGACGCCGGTAGACCCGCGAAACAGGTGGTAGTGGGCGCGCCGGCGCTCCGGACTTTCGGCCAGCGGCAGATTGAGCGGCCGGATCAAGGCCGGAACTGCCGACGATTTGTCGGTCGGGGCAGGCGCGGAAACAATTCGATTGACCGTCGATGTCCCTTTGCCATGCACGGCGATGACGGGAGGCTTGGGGTCATCCAAAAATCGGAACGGCCATTCGAGACGGGTAAAGTCCGGTATTCTCACGGCACGATCCGTCGCGGCGTATTGCAGGAGGATCGCCGAGCGGATTCCCTGCGCGCGGCTGTTGTGCGACCCGTGCCAGAGGCGACCATCAAAGATCAGCGCATCTCCGTCTCGCGTCTCGGGCTGCTGAATCGATGTCCCGGAGTCGAACTGTCTCGCCAGATCGAGCGCCGCTTCGGCCGTCAATTGGTTTCTATGCAGCCCATGCGTTTGCGCAGCCTCCTGAATCGATTGTCCGTAGTGCTGCGAACCGGGGACCATCTGTAACGCCGACTCCCGCGAGGTATTCTCGATCCCGATCCAGACGGACACAAAGCCGCCCGCGGGATCCGACGATTCGATGTCGCAGTGCCACGGATGCCGTTGTTCGGGCTTTCTGGTCACAACCGACGCGCCCCACAGCACAATATCCGGGCCGAGCAGGGGCACGAGCAACGAGATCAGACGCGGCCGGGTCGCGAGACTGAAGAAAAAGAAATCCGTGACCGCTTGTCCCTTGTGCCAATCCGCCGGTGCCGGAAGTGCTTTACGACGCAGGTAGTCGCGAACATCGCGGCATTCCTGCCTGGTCAGGATCGGTACGGGTCCGAGAAAGCCGGTCTGCGCGAAGGTCGGCTCGGCCGTGCCCGGCGATTCAGCCAACGCGGCTGTCGAGAAAACGGACAAGTGTCAACGTCCTGACGCGGGGGGAGCTGAAAGTCTGGCAATAGCATCGTCTGCGGCCGCCCAAGTCAAGCAGCACGGCAACAATGAAGGCCCGAAATTCCACGGTGCCGCCCCCAGGTCAAACGCCTGTCAATCTTGGTCGGTGATGCGGCAACAGCTATAGTCGAGACCCGCCCGCCTCGCTGACAATGCCAAATCGGCTGCCTGGCCTAAGCGATGCCAACCGGCATTCGACTTACGCGTCCGACATGCGTGACCAACGCCCCGCCAAGCCAAGGCTGCTCTACTACACGGAGCTGTCACACGATTCGATGGGTATCGACGACTCGTTCGTCGAGGGGGTGATCAAGAAGGAGATCAAGCCGTACCTTGACACGATCGCCGTCTATTACGACCGGCGCGCCGAGAAAGCGCGGCAACTTGGCGACGATACAATTTCAATCCCTTATCGCGCGCGCGACGACCTGATCGAGGCGGCGTCATCCTTTGTCGATCCGGCCAAGCTCGACTTTATCATCGTAAGAAATACGCCGCCTGCCTTGCGTGGCGTGTTGAGCAATCGGGCGCGATACGGTTATCAGGTCGGGTTTCATCCGACATTTCCGCACGCATTGCGCCGGCTGGAAGAAGCCAGGTTGACCCGGCGCGGGCTGCTGCGAAAGCATGTCGAGTATGTTCTCAAGCGTCATCGTTTGAACGGATTTGCACGGCGCTGCGATTTCATCATGTCCACCTCGAGCCACATGATCGAGGATGCAAACCTTCGGCAGAACATGACCTTTTTCGAGATGCCAGGCGGATTTGACGCCGACCTTGTCCCGACTCAGCGGCAGCCGGACGAGGGCCCTATTCGCTTCATCTACCAGGGCAGCTTCGATATCACCCGGCGGATGGACATCGTTCTGAGCGCCTTCGACGACTTGCGGGGCGACGACTGGCGACTCGAAATCTTCACCGCCGACTTCGATCGGGCAGCCGCCCTCGTGCAGTCGTCGGTTCGATGCCATTCCGGCAAGGTGACCGTCAACGCGGCGATCGATCGCGCCGCGCTGTTCGAAAAAATCACGGCGAGCGACGTCGGCATTTGCACGATACCGACCACTCCGCTTTACGCCGTATCCTCTCCCCTGAAGATGGCGGAATATTACGCCTGCGGAATTCCAGCGATCATGAGCCCCCTTCCCGCATGTCGTGACACGTTTGCAGATCGAGGGTGCGGGTTCTTTTCCGAGTTCGATCGCGCGTCCATCAAGCGGACACTTGAGCAGGTTCTTTCGGCCGACCGCGCCACCCTCCGAGACATGGGCGCGGCGGGCCGCGCGCTGGTCATGACAGACAGAAACTATCGGAAAATCGCCAAGGATCTGGCCGATTTCCTGCTATCGTCGAAGTAGACGGACTTTCAGCCATGCCATCGTCAGCAGCAGTCATCGCGTTTGCCCTCGTGTCGCTCGGCCTCGTGCTGACGCCGGGGCCGAACATGATCTACCTGATCTCGCGCTCGATCGCGCAGGGGCCGGTGGCGGGGCTGATCTCGCTCGGCGGCGTCGCGCTCGGTTTCGTCTTCTACATGCTGTGCGCGGCCTTCGGAATCACCGCGCTCCTGTTCGCGGTGCCGTATGCCTATGACGCGTTGCGCTTCGCGGGCGCGGTGTATCTTCTCTGGCTCGCATGGCAGGCGGTGCGGCCGGGCGGGCAATCGCCGTTCGGCGTGCAGGCATTACCTCTGGACGGACCGGCGCGGCTGTTCGCGATGGGCTTCTTCACGAACCTGCTCAATCCGAAGATCGCGATGCTCTATCTCTCGCTGCTGCCGCAGTTCATCGATCCGGCGGCGGGCAGCGTGCTCGTGCAATCGCTCGTGCTCGGCTTCACGCAGATCGCGGTGAGCATAACGGTCAATTCCATGATCGCGCTCGCGGCGGGGTCGATCGCGGCCTTCCTCGCGGCGCGGCCGCTGTGGCTCGTGGTGCAGCGCTGGCTGATGGGCGGGGTCCTCGCCGGCCTCGCGAT
>JAICQA010000317.1 GCA_025929595.1 Xanthobacteraceae bacterium | reverse complement strand
CAGGTGCTCGACGCCTATGGCGCGCGCGATGCCGAGCGCGCCATGGATGTCTGGCGCCGGGACGGGGAGGTGGACTCCATGTACACCTCGCTCTTCCGCGAGTTGCTCACCTACATGATGGAGGATCCGCGCCACATCACGCTTTGCATCCATCTGCTGTTCGCGGCCAAGAACATCGAGCGGATTGGCGACCACGCCACCAATATCGCCGAAACCATTTACTATCTGGTGGAAGGCGAGGTTCTGACCGACGAGCGGCCGAAGGTCGATACGACGACCTTCGCCAGGATCGGCATGCCGGGCTGAGACGGACGATGAAACCGAGAGTGATGATCGTCGAGGACGAGCAGGCGCTCAATCTCCTGCTCCGCTACAACCTGGAGAGCGAAGGCTTCGAGGTCGATATCGTCGACCGCGGCGACGAGGCCGAACTGCGCATCGCCGAGGCAGTGCCCGACCTTGTGATCCTCGACTGGATGCTGCCGGGCGTCTCCGGCATCGAGATCTGCCGCCGCCTGCGGGCGCGCAGCGAAACGAAGCACCTGCCGGTTCTGATGCTGACCGCGCGCGGCGAGGAGAGCGAGCGCGTGCGCGGCCTCGACACGGGCGCCGACGATTATGTCGTGAAGCCGTTCTCGCTGCCCGAGTTGCTGGCGCGCGTGCATGCGCTGCTGCGCCGCTCCAATCCCGAGCAGACGATGAAAGTGCTCGTTGCCGGCGACATCGAGCTCGACCGCGAGAAGAAGCGGGTGCACCGCGGCGGCCGCGAGCTGCATCTCGGGCCGACCGAATTCCGTCTGCTCGAGTTCCTGATGGTCAGCCCCGGCCGCGTCTTCACGCGCGAGCAGTTGCTGGACTCCGTCTGGGGCCGGGAGGCGTACATTGATGAGCGCACGGTCGACGTGCATGTCGGACGTTTGCGCAAGGCGCTCTCGCGCGGCCGCGAGATCGATCCCATCCGCACCGTGCGCGGCTCGGGCTACTCGTTCAACGAGCAGTTCGCCAAGGCGAGTTGATTGGCCTCATGGTTCGAGACGCGCCGCTTCGCGGCGCTCCTCACCATGAGGGAGAACGTCGGAAAAGAAAAAGCCGATGGTCTCAACGCGCCTGTTGTTGCCGCTGCCGCCGCCGGTCCGCCGCCGGCTGATACGCCGCGCGCGCGTGGTAGGGGCAGTACGGCAATTCGCCTTTGGTCTGCGAGCCGCAGTAACCGAAGCCCTCCTTGCCCGGCTCGCCGATCGGCCAGCGGCAGGTGTTCTCGCTGAGCTCCAGGATCGTGATGCGCGGTCCGATCGGCACCACATTGGCAAGCGGATCCTCGAGGTCGGGTTCGAGATCGTATTGCGGGGCGAGTGCGTTATTGCCGTGGTACCGCATGCGCGGACGCATGCCGGCTACCCTCGGCTTGCGGACCCGGGGAACCGACGACGAAGGGGTCTTGGCCCGGCCCGAGAGCCCGAGCCGGTGGACCTTGCCGATCACGGCGTTGCGGGTGACGCCCCCCAGTTGCGCGGCGATCTGGCTTGCCGAGAGCCCGTCCGCCCAGAGTTTCTTCAGGAGTTCGACCCGCTCGTCGTTCCAACCCATCGCCGTCCCCTTTTTCGCGGTCTTGACCGCATTTCGAGGGCGGAATCCTTCCCCGATCGCCGGAATCGGGCTGAAAAACCCGGTCCGAAACGCCCAAGTCACAGGGAACGAGAGATAGTCCGCCGCACGAGATGTCGTATTCAGTGAAAAGAACGCTACAATAGGCAGACTCGCGCAAACAAGCGCATCGGCGGGCTTACGGCCGTTTTCCCCAACATCTAGTGGGTGGTGTTGCTTTCCTGCATAGCCACTCGTGTTGACAGTCAATACGGCTCAAATAGATTCAGTCAGTGCCGCTCGTGAGCCGGGCGGCACATTTGTTTCGGGGCTGCCGTCCGGGCGGTGGATTGAGGGGATGTCGGCGCGAGAGCCGGTCCCACGAGCCGACCACAACACTGAGCATGTCCGGACAGAGGAGCCGGCCGATTTTGTCGTCGGCCCGGAACGAATAACCGTTGGGAGTGACGGCCGTGATTGCGCCTTTGATGCCCACCTACGCCCGGGCAGACCTCGCCTTCGAGCGGGGCGAGGGCGTTTGGCTGACGGGCACCGACGGCAGGCGCTATCTCGATTTCGCGGGCGGCGTCGCGGTGAGTTCGCTCGGCCATGCGCACCCAAGGCTCGTCGCCGCGATCACCGAGCAGGCCGGCAAGGTCTGGCACGTCTCGAACCTCTTCCGTATTCCCGAGGCCGAGCGGCTGGCGAAGATGCTGGTCGATGTCAGCTTTGCGGACACCGTCTTCTTCTGCAATTCGGGCGCGGAAGCGATGGAGTGCGCGATCAAGGTCGCGCGCAAATATCACGCCGTGAACGGCCATCCCGAGAAGAGCCGCATCATCGCATTCGAAGGATCGTTCCACGGCCGCACGCTTGCAACCCTCGCCGCCGCCGGCGCGAAGAAATATCTCGACGGCTTTGGCGAGCCGCTCGCGGGCTTCGATCATGTTCCCTACGGCGATCTCGACGCGGTGAAGAAGGCGATCACGCCCGAGACCGGCGCGATCGTCGTCGAGCCGATCCAGGGCGAAGGCGGCGTGCGCGTGCCGCCGTCCGGCTTCCTGCGTGCGCTGCGCGAGCTGTGCAACGAAAAGGGTCTCCTGCTTGTGCTCGACGAGGTGCAGACCGGACTGGGCCGCACCGGAAAATTCTTTGCCTATGAATGGGCCGGCATCGAGCCGGACGTGATGGCGATCGCCAAGGGCCTCGGCGGCGGTTTCCCCATCGGCGCCTGCCTCGCCACCGAAGCAGCGGCCAAGGGCATGACCGCGGGCACCCACGGCTCGACCTTCGGCGGCAATCCGCTCGCGACCGCCGTCGCCGGCACGGTCGTGAACATCGTGCTCGAAAAAGGCTTCCTCGACCGCGTGGCGAAAACCGGACTCCTGTTCAAGCAGCGGCTCGCGGAAATGAAAGACCGCCATCCCGCCGTGATCGCCGAAGTGCGCGGCGAGGGGCTGCTGCTCGGCTTGCGCGCCGTCGTGCCGAACATGGATCTCGTCGCGGCCTGCCGCGAGGAATGCCTGCTCACGGCCGGCGCCGGCGAGAATGTCGTGCGCCTGATGCCGCCGCTCGTCACGAGCGACGCGGAAGTGGCGGAAGCGATGAACAAGCTCGACCGCGCCTGTCAGAAGATCGAAGCGACGCTTGCCGCCCATACCAGGGGAGCGGCCGAATGAGCGCGAACGGAATCCGTCATTTTCTCGATCTTGCCGACCTTCCCGCCAGGGAACTGCGCAAGATCATCGACCTGTCGCGCGACCTGAAGAAGCGCACCGGCGGCGGCTCCGTGCGCCCGTTCGACGGCGCGACGCTCGCCATGATCTT
>JAICQA010000291.1 GCA_025929595.1 Xanthobacteraceae bacterium | reverse complement strand
GGCCACCGCTGAATCGACGCCGCCCGACAGGCCGCAGAGCACGCGGCCCCTGCCGACCTGCCGGCGAATTTTCTCGACCGACTCCTCGCGGAAGGCGCGCATGGTCCAGTCGCCGGAGGCGCCCACGACCTTGCGTACGAAATTGCGGATGAGCTTGGCGCCGTCGGGCGTGTGCACGACCTCGGGGTGGAACATCAGCCCGTAATATTTGCGCTTCTCGTCCTGAATGACCGCGAAGGGCGCATTTTCGGACACGCCCGCGACGGCGAAGCCGGGCGGCATCGCGGTGATGCGGTCACCGTGGCTCATCCAGACCGGATGGCGCTCGCCGACCTGCCAGGCGCTGTCGAACAGACTGCTTTTCGCTTTGACCTCGACATCGGCGCGGCCGAATTCGCGGTGATGACCGCCCTCGACCTTGCCGCCGAGTTGCGCGGCCATGGTCATCTGGCCGTAGCAGATGCCGAGCACCGGGACGCCGGAGTCAAAAACCTTCTGCGGTGCGCGCGGCGAGCCTTCGACGTGAACCGATTCCGGTCCGCCCGAAAGGATCACGCCTTTCGGCCGCATGGTCTCGAAGGCTTCCTCGGCGCGCTGGAAGGGAACGATCTCGGAATAGACCCCCACCTCGCGCACGCGGCGGGCGATCAGCTGCGTGACCTGCGAGCCGAAATCGACGATCAGAATCTTGTCGTGGGGGGCCGTCATGGAAGGCTGGTAGCGGATCGGCGGGCGGGCGGCAATCCGGTTCATCGCCGCGCACAGCTTTCTAGGGCGAGCGCAGAACGGAGACGAAGAATCCGTCCGTGTCCGTCCGGCGGGGCGTGAGCAGCAATCCTTCCCCGCTCGCAAGTGCCGCCGCGCGAAGGATCGCGCCGCGATCGCCCAGGGCCTGGGCGACCTCGGCCACGGGGACTGCCGCAAAATCCCGACGGCGGGACAGGAAGCCGCGAAGCTGCGCCCCGTTCTCGGCGTCGAGCACGGAGCATGTGACGTAGGCGATGCGGCCGCCGGGCTTCAGGAAGCCGACGGCCTGATCGAGCAGCGCCTGCTGCTCCCTCACCCGGATTTCAAGTGCGCCGGGGCGCATGCGCCACTTGGCGTCGGGGTTGCGCCGCCAGACGCCGGTGCCGGTGCAGGGCGCGTCGATCAGCACGAGGTCCATGTGGCCGACCAGATCCGCCAGGACATTAGGCGAAGAATTGGACTCGTTTTTCGGCCTTCCCGCGGGCCGGCGCGGGCTGCGGACCTGGATGTTGTGCGCGCCCGACCGTTTGATGCGGTCATGGATCGGCGCGAGGCGGCGCAGGTCGTCGTCATAGGCGAAAATCTGGCCGCGGTTCTCCATCTGCGCCGCGAGCGCCAGCGTCTTGCCGCCCGAGCCCGCGCACAGATCGAGCACCTGCTCGCCCGCCTTCGCGCCGGACAGGAGCGCGGCGAGTTGCGAGCCCTCGTCCTGGATTTCGAAG
This sequence comes from Xanthobacteraceae bacterium, assembly GCA_025929595.1. Taxonomy (GTDB): domain Bacteria; phylum Pseudomonadota; class Alphaproteobacteria; order Rhizobiales; family Xanthobacteraceae; genus JAUSIF01. Next base: position 2,264 of record JAICQA010000291.1, on the reverse strand, counting down.
CCGCCTTTCTGGAACAGCGGCTCGGAGGTCACGGGCGGCTGGCGGCCTTCGGCCGTGAGCTGGATGCGCAGGCCGCGCGGCGACCAGCGCGTCTCGGCGGGATTGAGATGCGCGAGCGACGTAAGCGCCTTTTCGCGGTCGGTTTCGAGCGTGTTGACCCGTAAGTCGAGGGGCGCGCGCGTGGCGAGTGCCGCGCCCTCTTCCGCGCGTGCGTCGCCGAAGGTCTCCGCGAGCTGTGCGTCAAGCCACTCTGGATAGTCGCCGCGCACATGTGCGGGAGCGTCTGTGAGGTTCGCTGAGTCCAGCCGCGCACGCTCCGCGTCCGTCAGCGGTGCGGGCGCGTGCTGCGAGCCGTCACAAAACCGGGCGATGGCGTCGGTGTCGAGCCCGCGCGCGAGCTTCAGCATGCCGAGCAGCACCGCACGCGGCGTATTCTCGCCCATGATCCAGGCGGACGATGCGCGGCGGCGGAGCGCGTCATAAACCAGACCGGCAATCGCCGCCCGATCGCCCGAGCCGGCAAAGCGGTGCGCAAGACCCCACTCCTTCAGCGCGTCACCCGCGGGGCGCGTCCGCGCATCGAGCGCCGCCAATACTTCGATAGCGGCCGACAAATGGCCGGGCGGCCTCATGAACTCATTCCTTTCAACGCAAGCGATTCAGATCGCCAGCAGAATACGCAGGGCGAAGATCGCCCACATCAGGACGAGAATGATCATCGCCGAAAAATGCACCTGCGCGCGTCGCGGGACATAATTGGTCGTCACCATGATGTAGGCGTGGAGAACTCGTAGCGCGACGAAGACCCACGACAGCAGCACGAACAGGAGGTCCGCCTGACGCGTAATGAGCGCGAAGGCGACCAGAACATAGAAAAGGACAGGCAGCTCGAACTGATTGTGAAAGGCGTTGTCGACCTGCTGCGTCTGCTTCGACCAGTTGCGCTCGCCGAGCGCAATGTCGCGGATCTTCACCTCACCGCGCCGGATTGAAGAAGTCCGCGACCAGCCCATCCAGACATTGAGCGCGAACGTCATCGCAACGAGAACAAAGACAGGCAGCAGGACAGTTGGAATCGACATGACGGGCTCCTGGAGCGCGCCTTATAGCACGGTCCGGAAGCCCGCTTTCATCGACAGCGGCCGCGCGGCGGACGCCGCGTTCCGCGACGTCAGGTCGCCGCCAAGGCCGCCAATTTGGTCCGCAGCGGTTCGATCACCGGGCGGAGAGCCGCGGCCGTTTCGGGATTTTCCATCACTTCGTTCAGCTTTTGATTGATCGACGGCAAGGCCGATTGCACCTGGTCCGCGATGCGCTTGCGGCTTTCGGCCGGGAGCTGAGCGGCCAAGCCCTGGACGCGGTCAAGGTTTGCCGACAGCTCACGCAGCTTCGGCACCGCCGCAGTCACGGCATTGCGGTCTTTCAATTCGTCCAGCGCCGCGCGGATACCGGCCACCGTCGTCGTGACCTGGAGGGTCACGCGCGGTGACGCGTCGCCAGGCGAGGACACGGCGCGGCCCTCGACCGGCGCCACCGGCTTCGTCGTTTCCGCGACCTCCACCGGTTGCGGCCCGCTCATGAACCAGGCGAGGCCCGCGACCGCCACGAGCGCGGCGGCGGCGAGCGCCCAGCCCGACATGCCGGAACCCTTGTCCTCGACCGGCGGCGGACGCATGCGTTCATAGGCCGAGCCGACGCTCTCGCCCGCGCGGCTCGCGGCTTGCGTGGCTGTGTCCTTCACGCCGCCCAACGAGTCCAGAATGCCGGTGCCCTTCAGGAGGCTCGAGAAGCCCGACGGCAGGGCGGCGGCGATCGCGTCCTTTTGCCCGGAAAGCAGATGCGCAATTCCGCCGGCATCAAGGCCGAGTGCGCGCTGTTTCTGCCCGAGCGCGCCGAGCACAAGCGGCGCGAGCAAGCCGAGGAGCGACTTTCCGGCTGCCGGTCCAAGTCCGGAATACTCACTGACGGCGCTCGCCAGCGTTTTCATCGGCCCGCTGCCGAGCAGCGTCGAGAGGACGCTCGCACCGTGGTCCGCGATCGAATGTTGTTCGGCGCCGGTGTAACTGCTTTTCACTTCGTCGAGGGTGACGGACGACTGGGAGAGGACATTCGAAATTTTTTGCGCACCGTCCGGCTTGTCGGCAGCGGCCGCGAGTCCGGCAAGGATCGCCGGAATTCCGGCCGCCACCGCCTGACCAATGGCGCCCTTGTCGTAGCCGAGCCCGTTCGCGATTTTGCTGATGAGGTCCGGCGTGACCATACGC
>JAICQA010000333.1 GCA_025929595.1 Xanthobacteraceae bacterium | reverse complement strand
GCGATGCGATAGTAGAGCGCGACCAGGATCGCGAGCGGCGCGAACACTGCTGACGTGGCCCAGACGATCGGCGCCACCGGCTTGCTCGAACGACCCTGCGCCAGGAAGCCGGCGACGCCGAAAAGTGCCGCAAAGCCGAAGCCAACGATCATTTGCAGACTGAATTCCGCCTGCGGCGGCCCCGGCACCGCGCCCGCCACCGGCCCCGGCGGTGCGACGAGCGTGCCGAAATCGGTGTTCACGACCCAGTCGGCCATCACCAATGCGCTGAGTGAAGCAACGACCAGCACTGCGCCGGCCGCCGCTTCCGCACGCCACGCGACATACACCGTGCCAGCGACCAACGCCGCGAAGGTGAAAAGCGCGACCAGCTCCTGATCGCGCGCGACGACCAGCGCCGCCGCGCCCATCACATAGGCGGCAAGCGCGCCCGATGAAACGCGCTCGACCTCGCCCGGTACCGGGTCGGGACCGAACAGGAATCCGCTGACGATCAGCGCGGCCGCGAGCACGAAGCCCGCCGCCGCGAAGAATGCGTGCGGGGCAATCGAACGATCCCATGCCGCGTCGATGCCGATGAACAGCCACAGCACGCCGGCGACCACCGCCGTTATCGCGAGCCAGCGCCACAGGCGCATGCGCGCGAGCGCGAAGGCCGCCGCCGTCACCACCGCGAGATACAGATAGAGCGCGAAGAAATTCGGCTCGTCGGACGCAACCAGCGCCGGCGAGACATAGGCGCCGACGAGACCGAGTCCGGCCAGCATCGGACCGTGCAAGAGTGCGGCCACCAGCGTCGCGAGCGCTATGATGCCGAGGAGGACGAACGCCACGCCCGGCGCGAGAAAATCGTAGAGCGCGTACGCGGCATAAGCGGTCGCGTAGGCGACCGTCGTGCCGGCGGCAGTGAGAATGCCGGGAATATGCGCCGACGGCAGCCCGGCGATGCCGGAGAGACTTTCCTTCCGCCGCGTCCATTCGCCGCCTGCAACAAGCGCCGCCGCGAGCAAGAGGCCGAGCGCGATGCGCACGCCGGGTCCGAGCAATCCCTGCTCGATCGAATAGCGCACGAGGAAAATGCCGCCGAGCGCGAGCGCGATGCCGCCGACCCACACCGTCCAGCGCGTGCCGAAGCGTTCTTCAAAACCGGGACCAGCGGGTTTCGGCGTTTCGGCTGGCTTGGGCGCACTTGGCGGCACGGATGCGGCCGGCTTTCCCGGTTCGCTGACTGCCTCGCGGCGGATTTCTTTCGCAGCGGCCTGTGGCTCGCGCGCGGGCGTCGCGGCAGGTGCAACTGCGGCGGCCGACGGCGCAATGCCGATGCGGCCTTCGATCGCCGCGAGCCGACGCTCCAGCGCGCGAATCTCCTCGCGTGCATTCATCACCTTGACCAAGGCGACGATGGCCATGATCGGAATGCCGAGCACGATCAGGCCGGCGAGCAGCGCGAATTCCACGGAAGATGTCCCTTGATTCCCCGCCTGGATGCTATCGCATGGCCGATACGCGGCGAAGCGCCCACTCGAGGCCGGTCAACAAGGGTTTGAGCTTCCTGCGCAGAAGCGCGATGGTGCGGAAAGAGCCGGAGTCCCGCTTGTCCTTCCGCCCCGACAGCCGCCTCGTTTCCGATGTCGCGCCCTCGCCCAACCCCGACGCGCGCGCGGGCGGACGCGCGCCCGACATGCTGCTCCTGCACTACACCGGGATGCAAAGCACGCTCGCAGCGATCGCGCGGCTGCGCGATGAAAACGCCCCGCGCGTCTCGTCGCATTATCTGATCGATGAAGAGGGCACCATCCTGCAGCTCGTGCCGGAAGCACGCCGCGCCTGGCACGCCGGCGTCTCACGCTGGGCGGGCGAGAGCGACATCAACTCCTGCTCCATCGGAATCGAGATCGCCAATCCCGGCCACGACTTCGGCTACGCGGATTTTCCGCCACATCAGATCGCGACCGTGGTCGCGCTCTGCAAGGATATCCTCGCGCGTCACAAAATTCCGGCCGCGCGGGTGCTCGCGCATTCCGACGTGGCGCCCGGCCGCAAGCAGGACCCGGGAGAGAAATTCCCGTGGCCGGAATTGCATCAGGCGGGCATTGGCCATTGGGTCTCGCCTCTTCCACTCACCGAAGGCGGTGCGTTGAGCGAAGGCGACAGCGGCGACGAAGTGCGCACCTTCCAGCAACAGCTCGCGGCCTACGGCTACGGCATTGAAGCAGGCGGCCAGTACGACTTCGCGACCCGCGATGTCGTCGCGGCCTTCCAGCGCCATTTCCGCCCGGCGCGCATCGACGGCGTCGCCGACGCGTCGACCCGCAGGACGCTCTCGGCGCTGCTCGAATCCCTGCCCCGCTGAGTCAACCGCCCGGCGCGATATGGCGGGACTAAGGCACAGGAACCGAAAAATCCCGCCGGCTCGGTGCTTCTTTGGCGTTGCGAGGTCGGGCGGGATGGATACTATTCGCCACCTTTGGTCCACCAGCGGCGGCTCCCAATATCATGAAACGTCTTCTCCTTGCCCTGACCCTGCTTGTCGTTTTCACCGGCCAGTCCTACGCGCAATGCGCGCCGCAGGTACCGGTCCGCGTCTATCTCATGTACGGCCTGCTCAGCAGCCTGATGTCGAGCGGCATGTCCGATCTCGTCGACAAGCTGAACCGCATCCCGAACGTCAAGGCGACGGTGCACGAGTGGGTGTCGTCGGGCTCGATCGCCGAAGACGCGGCGAAGCAGAACGCGGCGGTCGTATTCGGCGGTCACTCGATCGGCGCCAATGCGGCGGTCAGCATCGCGCGCCAATTGAACGGCAAGCGCCGCGTCGCGCTGATCCTCGGCTACGATCCGTCGAGCCTCGCCGGTCTTGAATCCGTCCCGCCGAATGTCGATCGCGCCATCGGCTTCCGTCAGGACCATAATCCGTTCGGCGGCAACACGCTGGTCGCAGCCGCGCCCGGCACCTCGGTGCAGAACCAGTTCCACGACATGAACCACATCGCGATCGACAAGCATTCGAAGATTCACGCCGCGTCGATTGCCGCCATCTGCGCCATTTCAAGCCGCTGATCGTTGCTCCTCGATAACGCTTAGAGCGCCCGCCCTTGACGGCGGGCGCTTTGCGTCTCATTTGTCTCTTGTCAGTCGGCCGGGCAGCCGCGGCGCGCAAGCGTCGAGGAAAGTCCGGGCTCCACGGAGACACGGTGCCGGATAACGTCCGGCGGAGTCGGACCGCGCAAGCGGAATGGCT
>JAICQA010000220.1 GCA_025929595.1 Xanthobacteraceae bacterium | reverse complement strand
TCGCCTTCCTCGTTCAGCTCTTCGTGCTGGCGAAGCACCTGCGCACCGCGCTCGGCTACGCCCCCGTCGGCTCCGAGGCCGACGCAGCCGAAGCCAGCGCCTTATGAGGCCGCGATGAGCCCACTCGTCGTCGTGGTGCTCGGCTTTGCCGGCCTGTTCGCGTTGATCGTGCTGCATGTGCCGATCGGCTTCGCCATGATGATCGTCGGCGCCGCCGGCTTTGCGTACTTTGTCGGCGTTGCGCCGGCGCTCTCGATCTTCGGCAACGAAGTGGCGGCGAATTTCTCCAACGCCGATCTCGCATCCGTTCCCGTTTTCCTGCTGATGGGCGGCTTTGCGAGCGCCGCCGGCCTCTCGGCCGATCTTTATCGCTTTGCCGACGCTTTCGTCGGCCATCGCCGCGGCGGGCTCGCGGTCGCGACCATCGGCGGCTGCGCCGGTTTCGGCGCGCTCTGCGGCTCGACGCTTGCCACCGTCGGCAGCATGCACCGCATCGCCTATCCGGAGATGGTTAATCGCAATTATTCACCGCACTTCGCGGCCGCCACCATCGCCGTCGGCGGCACGCTCGGCATTCTCGTGCCGCCCTCGATCATCATGGTCATCTACGGCGTGCTGACCGAGACCTTCGTGGTTGATCTCTATGTCGCGGCGATCGTGCCATCAGTCATGGCGGTGCTGTTCTATGTCGCGGCGGTGCAGGTCTATTGCCGTCTGTGGCCGGAGCACGCACCGCGCGGCGAGCGCGCGGACTGGCGCAAACGCGCGATGGAGACGTTCCGCACCTGGGGCGTGCTCCTGATGGTGCTGGTCGTCACCGGCGGCCTCTATGCCGGCTTTTTCACCGCCCTTGAAGCGGCCGCAGTCGGCGCAACCACCGCATTCGCCTTCTATGTCTTCCGCGGCTACTTCTCGGTGGCGGACTTCATGCGCATCATGCAGGAGACCGCCACAACCGCCGGACTCATCTATGTGATGGTGATCGGCGCCTCGGTCTTCAACTATTTCATTTCCGTCAGCCAGTTGCCGTCGCAGATCATCCTCGCCATCGAAACGCTCAGCGTCTCACCGGTCGCGATCATAGCCGTCATTCTCGTCACCTATATCGTTCTCGGTGCCTTCTTCGACGAGGTGGCGACCATGCTGATCACGCTGCCCTTCGTGATGCCGCTCATCCATCTCTGGGGCTACGACCCGCTGTGGTGGGGCATCGTCAATGTGACGGTGGTGATGATCGGGCTTTATTGCCCGCCGATCGGCCTCAACGTCATGGTCATGCATGGGCTGGTGAAGAACGTACCGCTCCGCAGAATCTATCACGGCTCGCTGCCGTATCTGTTTGCGGACTTCCTGCGCCTGGCGCTGCTGGTGGCAGTACCGGCGATTGCGACCTGGCTGCCGGGCACGATGAAGTAAGCCCCAGGCGAGCTCGCGCGGCATTTCGCCCGCGCGATTGCAAAGCCGTGCCTGCTCCAGCAAACTCCCGGCCAAACAACGGGACCGGAGGACACTTTATGTACCCCAACACGCAATTTCTGATCGCCAACGAATGGGTCCCGAGCGCGAGCGGCCGCACCCTCGACGTGCTCAATCCGGCGACCGGCGACAAGATCGGCACCGTCGCGCATGCGGACAGGAAGGACCTCGACCGCGCGCTCGAAGCCGCGCAGGCGGGCTTCCTCGCCTGGAAAAAGCTCTCGCCCTACGACCGCTATAAAATCTTGCGCAAGGCCGCGGACAACATGCGTGCCCGCGTCGACGACATCGCGAAGATCATGACGGCGGAGCAGGGCAAGCCGTTCGTGGAAGCCAAAGGCGAGACGGCGCTCGCCGGCGACCTGATCGACTGGTTCGCCGAGGAAGGCCGCCGCACCTACGGCTGGATCGTCCCGCCGCGCATGGACGGCGTGCAGCAGCTTGTTTTCAAGGAGCCGGTCGGGCCGGTAGCGGCCTTCAGCCCGTGGAATTTTCCGATCAACCAGGCGGTGCGCAAGATCGCCTGCGCGCTTTCGGCAGGCTGCTCGATCATCGTGAAAGGTCCCGAGGAGACGCCCGCCTCCTGCGCCGAGCTCATCCGCGCCTTTGTCGACGCGGGCGTTCCGGCCGGTACCGTCGGTCTTGTCTATGGCGTGCCGGCGGAGATTTCCGAATATCTCATTCCGCACCCGATCATCCGCAAGGTCACCTTCACGGGCTCGACCGCGGTCGGCAAGCAGCTCGCGGCGCTCGCCGGCCAGCACATGAAGCGCGTGACCATGGAGCTTGGCGGCCACGCACCCGCGATCGTCTTCGACGACGCCGACATCGATGTCGCCGTGAAGGTGCTCGCTGCCAACAAGTATCGCAACGCCGGTCAGGTCTGCGTCGCGCCGACGCGCTTCCTCGTGCAGGAAAAGGTCTACGACCAGTTCGTCGAGAAGTTCACGGGTGCGGCCAAGGCGATCAAGGTCGGCGACGGCATGGAAAAGGAAACGCGCATGGGCCCGCTCGCCCACGCGCGCCGCGTCGATGCCATCGAAGGCTTCGTCAACGACGCCGTCGAGCACGGCGCCAAGGTGACCACGGGCGGCAAGCGCATCGGCAACAAGGGCTACTTCTTCGAGCCGACCGTGCTGACGGACGTGCCGACAACCGCGCGCATCATGAACGAGGAGCCGTTCGGCCCGCTCGCCGCCATGCGTCCCTTCAGCAACTTCGATGAAGTGGTGCAGGAAGCGAACCGCCTGCCGTATGGTCTCGCGGCCTACGCCTACACGCGCTCGTCGAAGACCATCGCGGCGATCGGTGCGGCGGTGGAAAGCGGCATGGTCTCGATCAATCACCACGGACTGGCGCTGCCGGAAGTCCCCTTCGGCGGCGTGAAGGATTCGGGCTACGGCTCCGAGGGCGGCTCCAATGCGCTCGAAGCCTATCTGAACTTCAAATTCGTCACGCAGGTCGGCGCGTAGAAGAACTGCGCGTCCAATAAAGCGCCGCCGGCGATTGACCGCGCCGGCGGCGCTGCTACCTTGCGGGTCCATTCAATCGCTTGGGTGAGTCCGGGGCAGCCGGGCTGAGAGGGTGGCCGAATCCGCCACCGATCCCGAAAACCCGATCCGGTTCATGCCGGCGTGGGGAAAGCTGATGACGAATCTGCCCGCAACCGCGGCCGCTTTTCCGAATCCGCGTTCCTTTGGGTTTCCGCGCGTCCCGAGCCGGAGCCGAAGGAGACGCCTGTGACCGGAAGCATCGCTCTCATCGCACTGCTTGTGACCGCCGTGGCGTTTGCCGTTTTCGGCATCGCCGTGGCGCGCGGCCGCATCCTCTCGGTCGAGGACTTCATCAGCGCCCGCCGCTCGACCGGCCCCGGCGTCGTGTCGCTTTCGCTCATTGCCTCGAGCCTCGGCGCCTGGGTGCTGTTCAGCCCGGCGGAAGCCGCGGCGCGCACCGGCGTCATCGCGCTGGCGGGTTACGCCGTCGGCAGCGCGCTCGCGATTGCGATCTTCGCCTGGCTCGGGCCGCGCATGCGCCGGCTCCTGCCCGACGGGCACGCCATCACCGAGTTCGTGTTTCACCGCTACGGCAAGGCGATGTACGCTTTCGTGCTGATCGCGACCGTCGCCTACATGTTTCTCTATCTCGCGGCGGAAATGACCGCGATCGGTTCGGCAGTGGCGGTCGTCACCGGCATCGACCGCGCCGTCACCGTCTTTGCCGTCATGGCCGCGACCCTCGTTTACACGGTTTATGGCGGGCTGCGTTCGTCGCTGAATACGGACGTGCCGCAGGCGATCATCATTATCGTGCTGCTGCTCGTGCTGCCGGCTTTCTTCATCGTGCATCTCGGCGGTTTCGGCGCGGTCTCGGCCGCGCTCACCGCGAAGAAGCCGGAACTGCTCAGCGCCGTCGCATGGCCCGGCTGGGAAACCGCACTCGCGCTCGTGCTCGCCATCGTCGGCGCCAACCTCTTCAACCAGGGCTACTGGCAGCGCGTCTGGGTCACGCGCAGCGACGCCGACCTGCGTCGCGCATTTTTATGGGCCGGCATTGTAAACGTTCCCGCACTTCTGCTGGCGGGAAGTTTCGGCCTGATCGCACAATCGGCCGGTGTTCTGAGCCAGCCGTCCGCCGCGCTGTTCGATCTCGTCGGCGCGGTGGCGAGCCCCGTCATTGGACTGGTCGTGCTGGTGCTCGCCGTCGCCCTCGTCATGAGCAGCGTCGATACGCTGCTGAGCGCCATCGTCAGCCTGTTCGCGGTCGACGCTGCGCGTCTCAGCCCCGGCCTGACCAGTACCAGGTTGCTCTCGATCAGCCGCTGGCTCACCGTCGTGCCGGCCGTGCTCGCGGGCATCATCGGTTTGCAAGGCTACAGCGTTCTCTATCTCTTCCTGCTCGCGGATCTCATTTGCGTCGCCGCCGCCGTGCCGACCTTCTACGGACTTTATGAATCGCGCCTCACCGGCCGCACGGCGATTGCCGCCGCGGTGCTCGGGTTCATCGCGGGCGGATATTTCTTCCCGAATCCGACCTTCGAAAGCGGCAATCTGTTCCTGAGTTTCGTCGTCGCTGCAGCCGTGCCGGCGGTGATCTGCTTTGTCCTCGGACGGAGCGGCGAAGCCTTCGTATTCGAAAGCCTGCAACGCCGCGTGCGCGCCTTGGGGTCCTGACAAATCCGCTCATTCCCGCGAAAGCGGGAATCCAGCGCTGGGTCCCCGCTTTCGCGGGAATGAGCGGTAGTCATTTTACTCCGCCGCTTCGCGCTTGCCGTCCTGCCGGTGGCGCTTGGGCTTTGCCTTGAGCCGCAGTTCCGTGAGATCCGCGCGGTCGCGCACGCTGTTGCGGAAAATCTGGTCGCGTCCGGGCCAGTACTGCGGCGGGCAGGCGACATCCGGCACGCCGTACCAGGCCGCTGCGCGCAGCGTGAAGAACGGATCGACGAGATGCGGCCGCGCCAGC
>JAICQA010000038.1 GCA_025929595.1 Xanthobacteraceae bacterium | reverse complement strand
AAGTACCAGCGACCGTCATGCGAGATGAAGAAGGGTTTGTCGTTCGCGATGAATTCGGCGCCAAGGCTGAGGATGAACAGGACCATGAAAATCCAGAACGACCACCAGCCGCGCTTGTTTGCACGGAAATTCTGCCAGCGCCGCCGGTTGATCGGCGACAGCGTGAAACGGCCGGGTTCGACGGGCACCGCACCGCGGCCGGGCGTCACCGCCACGGCGTCGTCGGACGGGCGCGGGGCGGGAGCGTCCATCACGCCCCCCGCGCCTCGACGTCGCGCGCCGCGCCGCCGAAGCCGCGCCGCGAAGCGGCCGGCATAGGCGAGCGAACGCTCGCCGTCCGGCGAGCTATGGGTCCGGCGCGGCCAATAAAATTCGGCAACCGGGTGAGCGTTTGCATGGTCACGCCTCCCGCGCCTCGAAGTCGATGCGCGGATCGATCCAGGTGTAGGTGAGATCCGAGATCAGGCCGACGACGAGGCCGACGAGCGAGAAGATGTAGAGCGTCGCGAACACGACCGGGTAATCGCGGTTCAGCACGCTCTCAAAGCCGAGCAGTCCAAGCCCGTCGAGCGAGAAAATCGTCTCGATCAGGAGCGAGCCGCTGAAGAAGGCGCCGATGAAAGCGCCGGGGAATCCCGCGATAACAATGAGCATCGCGTTGCGGAACACGTGACCGTAGAGCACGCGCCGCTCCGTCAGTCCCTTCATGCGCGCCGTCACCACATACTGCTTGCGAATCTCGTCGAGGAAGGAATTTTTGGTGAGCAGCGTCATGGTGGCAAAGGCGCCGAGGATCATCGAGATCAGCGGCAATGTCAGATGCCAGAAATAGTCGGCGATCTGCGCGTACCAGGGCAGCGCCCAGAAATTATCCGAGGTCAGGCCGCGAAGCGGGAAGATCGAAAAGAACGACCCGCCGGCGAACAGCACGATGAGGAGAATGGCGAACAGAAACCCCGGGATCGCATAGCCGATGATGACGACGCCCGACGTCCACACGTCGAAACGCGACCCGTCGCGCATCGCCTTGCTGATGCCGAGCGGAATCGAGATCAGATAGGTGATCAGCGTCATCCAGAGGCCGAGCGAGACCGACCCCGGCAGTTTCTCGATGATGAGGTCGATCACCTTGGTGTCGCGGAAGTAGCTTTTGCCGAAATCGAAACGCGCGAAATTCCAGATCATCAGCAGGAAGCGCTCATGCGCCGGCTTGTCGAAGCCGAACTGGCGTTCCAGCTCCTTGATGAATTGCGGATCGAGCCCCTGCGCGCCGCGATATTTCGACACGACCGGGTCGGACATCGACGCATTGCCCGCGCCCTGCCGCGATACTTCGCTGCCGCCGCCGGAAATGCGCGCAGTCGCCGAGACGTCGTCGCCGGAAAGCTGCGCGATCACCCGCTCGACCGGCCCGCCGGGCGCGAACTGCACGACGACAAAGGACACGAAGAGAATTCCGAGCAGCGTCGGAATCATCAATAACAGGCGGCGCAGAATATAGGCGGTCATGGCGTCAAACTGCGTGGCTTTGTGTATCCGGTCAATCGCGCAATCCCGGGTAAATGCGCGGCGGCGGCGTTTGATCCCGCACTATGCCTTGTCGGGCTTCGCCCACCATGTCTCCGGGATACCGCGGCCATAGCGCGGCTTTTCCTTCGGATGCTCGAACCGGTCCCAGTAAGCGAGCCAGTGTGAGCCTTTGTACCACTGCGGCACCCAATAACGGCCGGCGCGCAGCACGCGGTCGAGCGCCCGGCAGGCGACGGTCAGGGACTCGCGCGTGTCGGCCTCGACGATCTTCTCGATCAATTGGTCGATCACCGGATCCGAAATGCCCGAGAGATTGCGGGAGCCCGTGAGCGCGGCGGCGTCGGAGCCGAGATAGGAGCGCAGCGACTCGCCCGGCGTAGAAGAGAAACTGAAGCGCTGGATCGCGACATCAAAGTCGAACTCCTTGAGCCGCGCCTGATACTGCGACGAGTCGACAAGCCGCAGATTGGCCGTGACGCCGATCCGCTCGAGATTGCGGATATACGGCATGTGATGCGCCTCGAACGACGGCTCTTGCAGCAGGAATTCGACCTCGATCGGGCGGCCGCCCGTATCCTGCCGCCGCCCGTCCTTGATGGAGTAGCCGGCGGCCTCGAGCAGCTGCGCTGCGCGACGCAGCAGCCTGCGGTCCTGGCCGGAGCCGTCGGTCACCGGCGGCACGAACGGCTCGCCGAAGACTTCCTTCTGAAGTTTGTCGCGGAACGGTTCGAGCAGCGCCAGTTCTTCCGGCGACGGCGTACCCTTTGCCATCATGTCGGAGTTCTGGAAGTACGAATGTGTACGCTCGTAGGAGTCGTACATGATGTTCTTGTTCGTCCACTCGAAGTCGAAGGCGAGGATCATTGCCTCGCGCACCCGCGGGTCCTTGAATTTTTCGCGCCGCGTATTCATGAACCAGCCCTGCGCGCCCGAAGGCGTGTGGTCCTCCAGCACTTCTCGCTTGACGCGTCCGTCTTTGATGGCGGGAAAGTCGTAGCGCGTGGCCCAGATGCGCGACGTGAACTCTTCGCGGAAGAGATAATGTCCGGCGGTGAAAGCCTCGAAGGCGACGTCGCGGTCGCGGAAGAACTCGTGCCGGAAAATATCGAAATTATTCATCCCGCGGCTGACGGGAAGATCCTTACCCCACCAGTCTTTCACGCGTTCGTATTCGATAAAGCGGCCGGCCTCGAACTTGCCGACCTTGTAGGCGCCGGAGCCGAGCGGGATGTCGAGCGTCGCCGCCTCGAAATCGCGCGACGCATAGAAGGCCTTGGAAAAAATCGGCAGTCCGGCGACGAACAGGGGGATTTCCCGCCCGCGCTTTTCGTTGAAGCGCACGAGCAGCGTCTGCGTGTCCTCGGCGCTTGCTCCGGTCAGGTCGCGCAGGAGCTGGCGGATGACCGGATGGCCCTTTTCCTTCAGCGTCGTGATGGACCAGGCGGCATCCTCGGCGGTCAGCTTGCTGCCGTCATGGAAACGCGCCTCGGGCCGGATTATGAAGCGATAGGTTTGCCGGTCGGCGATCCGCACGCCGCTTGCGGCGAGTCCGTACATGGCGTCGGGCTCGTCGAGCGCGCGCACCATGAGGGTCGCGAAGGTCGATTCCATGCCGGTCGCGGCGTCGCCGGTGCGCACGAAACTGTTCAGCGTGTTGAAGGTGAACAGGTTCTGATTGAACGCGAAGCTCGGCGGCAGATGCGAGAAGCGCCCGCCCTTGGGCGCCGCGAGGTTCACGTAGTCGAAGTTCTTGAAGCCGGCCGGATATTTCAGGTCGCCGAAGGCTGAAAGGCCGTGGCGCAACTCATCCTGCGCGCGGCTGACACGAGGCAGCGCAAGGCACGTTGCCGCGCCCGCGCCGATCGCAAGAACCGAACGGCGCGAGAGGCGGGCGGTCACTGCCGTCCTCCCGCCTTTTCGGATTTTTTCGCGTCGAACCACCAGATATCGGGAAATCCGAAGGAATATTCCGGCAACTGCTTCGGACGGTCGTAACGGTCCCAGCGGGCGGTGCGCGTCACGTCGATCGTCCAGGTGGGTACGACGTAGTGGTTCCACATCAGTACGCGGTCGAGCGCGTGAGTGGCGGCGATCAGTTCCGCGCGGTTCGTCGCGAAAATCACCTTCTTGATCAATTCGTCGACCGCCGGGTTCTTGATCCCCGCATAGTTGCGCGAGGCCTCGCTGTCTGCTGCTTCCGAGCCCCAGAAGTCCAGTTGCTCGTTGCCGGGCGACAGCGACTGGCCCCAGCCCGCAACGATCATGTCGAATTCGCGCGCCCGCACGCGGTTCTGGTACTGTGAGCTATCGACCACACGCGCGCTGACGGCGATGCCGAGACGCTCCAGTGCCGGCTTGTAGAACAGCACAACGCGCTCGAAAGCCGGGCTGACCAGCAGAAACTCGATCTCGAACGGTTCGCCCGTTTTGGCATTGACCAGCCGCTTGTCGCGGATTTCGTATCCGGCTTCGCGCAGCAGGCGCGTCGCCTGCCGCAGATTGTTTCGCCGCGCTTCCTCTGTGCCGCCGACCGGGTTTTCGAAGTCCTTGGTGAAGACTTCTTCCGGCACCTTGCCGCGCACCGTCTCCAGGATCTCGAGCTCCTTGCCTTTCGGCAGGCCGGAGGAGGCGAGCTCGGTGCCGCTGAAATAGGATTCGATGCGCTTGTACTGGTTGTAGAAGAGCGTGCGGTTCATGTCCTCGAAATCGAGCGCATAGTTCAGCGCCAGCCGCACACGCGGGTCCTGGAATTTTTCACGCCGCAGGTTGGGCACGAAGGCCTGCATGACGCCGCGCGCCCGCTCTGGAAACGTCTCCAGGATCACGCGGCCTTCGTTCCGCGCCGGAAAGTCGTAGGCCGTCGCCCAGCTCCGTGCCGAACTTTCCACGCGGAAGTCGAAGTGGCCCGCCTTGAACGCTTCGAGCTCGACCGTCTCATCGCGGAAATACTCGTAGCGGATCTCGTCGAAGTTCTCCGTCCCGATCCGCGCAGGAATCTTGGCGCCCCAATAGTCGGGAACGCGCTCATAGGAAATGCTGCGGCCGGGAGTGAAATTCTTGATGCGATAGGGACCGCTCCCCAACGGCGGCTCGAGCGTGCCCGCGTCGATGTTGCGCGCATTGCCTTGCGCGTCCTTGCCGGTCCACCAATGCTTCGGCAGCACGAAAAGCTGCCCGACGATCTGCGGCAATTCCCGATTGCCCGGCGCGTCGAAGGTGAAGGTCACCTCGCGCTCGCCGGTCTGCTCCGCCTTCGTGACGTGGCGATAATAGAAGCGATAATTCGGATTGAGCTTCTTCAGGTTGTCGAACGTCCACACGACGTCCTCGGGCGTGACCGGCTTGCCGTCATGCCAGCGTGCTTCCTTGCGCAACCGGTAGGTCACGGTCGAGAAATCCGCCGGATGGCGCACGGCCTCCGCCAGCAGCCCGTACTCGGTTGCCACTTCGTCGAGCGCGCTCGTCATCAGCGTGTCGTAGAGGTTGGTGATCCCCGCCGCCGCGGTGCCGCGCGGGATGACGAAATTGAAATTGTCGAAAGTCCCGTCCTGTCCGAAGCGGACAAAGCCGCCCTTCGGCGCGTTCGCATTGACGTAATCGAATTGCTTGAAGTCCGCCGGATATTTCGGCTCGCCCATGAGCGACAGGCCGTGCTTCCACGCGCTCTCCTGGGCGGGGCTCGGCGGGACGGCGAGGAAGGAGGCGGCGAGGGCGGCTGCGACTCCGCAGCCCAGCAAGGACCAAAGGTTTTGGTGGCGCACCAGCGGCTCCGTTGTTCATCGCCCCCGGGCGGATCGGCAACGACGAATATGCCGGATTTCGGCGCTGCCGCCCACCACCCCGCCGCGCCTAACGGATAGTTGAAAGGTGCGAAATTACTGCTTCGCCGGAGCGGGCGCCTTTGCACCGTCGGCAGGCGCGGCCCCCTTGGCAGCGTCCGGCGCCTTCGCGTCCTGCGAGGGCTTCGGCAGCGGCTTCGGACTGTCGGCGAGTGTCGCGAGATACGCGATCACGTCCGCACGCTCTTCGGGGCGGCGGATGCCAGCAAACGCCATCGACGTTCCCTTGATGGCCGCGCGCGGATTGGTCAGGAACTTGTCGAGATCTTCCGCGGTCCACTGGCCTTCCTGCGACTTCATTGCCGCGGAGTACGAGAAGCCTTCCGTGTGCGCGTGCTTGTTCATGTACACGTTCCACAGATTCGGGCCGACCTTGTTGGGTCCGCCCTTTTCGAAGCTATGGCAAGCGAGACACTTCTTGGCAGCGGCCTCGCCCTTGGCGGTATCCGCCTTGGCAAGTCTCACGGCGATCGGAGCGGCTTCTTCCGGGGCGGCCTGCTTTGTACCCTCGCCCGCCTCGGGCACCTCGACGACAAAGCCCGGTTTCTCCGGTGTGTGAGTCGAGAAGACGGCGCCGGCGACGATGTTCATGGAGAGGACGAACAGGCAGGTGCCAAGGATGGCACCCATGATCTTATTGAGCTCAAATCCGTCCATTCGGCCGCTCTCCCACCCGCATTTGGCCAGACGTATCGCTTTGCCCCAAGGGGTGCAACCCGTATAAGGACCGCCGTTGCTGCTACCTTCTGCCGCTCCGGACGCGAAATCCGGGTCTGGATCGCGATCCATGCGACCCTCCGAGACGTTCTCCACAACGGCCATCGTCCTCATCCCGGCGCGGATGGCGGCGACACGCCTGCCCGGCAAGCCGCTCGCCGATATCGCTGGCCGGCCCATGATCGCGCATGTGGCGGCGCGCGCCGCCGAAGCGCGAATCGGCGACGTGTGGGTGGCGGCGGACGCACCCGAGATCATCCGCGCCGCCGAGCATGCGGGCTGCCGTGCGCTGATCACCCGCGCCGATCATCGCTCCGGCTCCGACCGCATTTTTGAGGCGCTCGGCAAGGCCGACCCAGATGGAAAAGCCGACATCGTCGTCAACGTGCAGGGCGACCTGCCGACGGTCGATCCGAACACAATTCGGGCCGCCGTCGCGCTGCTCAATGATCCCGCCGTCGATATCGGCACCGTCGCCGCCGAGATCACGGTCGCGGCGGAGCGGACGAACCCGAATGTGGTGAAGGTCGTGGGTACGCCCGCCGGCGACCGGCGTCTGCACGCGCTCTATTTCACGCGCGCCACCGCGCCCGCGGGCGAAGGGCCGCTTTATCATCACATCGGGCTCTATGCGTATCGCCGCGCCGCGCTGGAGCGTTTCGTTAAGCTCGCTCCGTCGCCGCTCGAACAGCGAGAGAACCTCGAACAGTTGCGCGCGCTCGAAGCGGGCATGCGGATCGACGTCGCCATCGTTGACGCGGTCCCCCTCGGTGTCGATACTCCCGCCGACCTCGAACGGGCCCGCGCGATGCTCGCCGGCCGCAAAGATAAATCATGAGCAAGAAGCTGAAGACCATCGCCTTCCAGGGCGAACCCGGCGCCAACTCGCATATTATGTCGCGCGAGGCCTATCCCGCGTTGGAGGCGGTGCCGTGCCCGACTTTCGAGGACGCGTTCGCGGCCGTCACGAGCGGCGACAGCGATCTCGCCATGATTCCGATCGAAAATTCGGTCGCGGGCCGTGTCGCGGATATCCACCACCTGATGCCGACTTCGAATCTGCACATTGTCGCCGAGCAGTTCCTCCCGATCCGCCATCAGTTGGTGGCGCCGAAGGGCGCGACGCTTGCGACTGTGAAAACCGTGCAGAGCCACATCCATGCGCTCGGCCAGTGCCGCAACATGATCCGCAAGCTCAACCTGCATGCGGTGATCGGCGCCGACACCGCGGGCTCTGCGAGGCAGATCGCGGAAACCAAGGACAAGTCGCGCGCCGCGATTGCCTCGCGGCTCGCCGCGGAAATCTACGGCCTCGATATCCTGGCAGAGGACATCGAGGATGAAGCGCACAACACCACGCGCTTCATCGTGTTGTCCCAGCAGCCCGACTGGGTCTCGCATGGCAACGGACCGACGGTGACGACCTTCGTCTTCCGCGTACGCAACGTCCCGGCGGCGCTCTATAAGGCAATGGGCGGCTTCGCCACCAACGGCGTCAACATGACGAAGCTTGAATCCTATCAGATCGGCGGAGAGTTCTTTGCGACACAGTTCTACGCCGATGTGGAAGGCCATCCCGATGAGCGGCCGCTAAAACTCGCTCTCGAGGAACTCGCCTTCTTCTCCGAGGAGGTGAAAATCCTCGGTGTCTATCCGGCGCACCCGTTCCGCTTCCGCAAGCGTGAAGAGGCGAGCTAACGCAACACGTCCGGTCCGCGCTCGACATAGGCGCGGATGATGTGGTGCGCGACCGCCATCGGCGGCGGCGTGAACAGCGATCCTGGATGCTGACGGGAAAGCATAAGCGCCGCTTCCTCGCGTGTCACCCACAGCGCGTCTTCCAACTCGTTGCGGTCGATGTTGAGGTCGCGTGTTTCGGCCTGCGCAAAGCAGCCGATCATCAGCGACATCGGGTAGGGCCATGGTTGCGAGGCGAAATAGCCGACGCGCCCGACACGGATGCCGGCTTCCTCGTACGTCTCGCGCCGTGTCGCTTCCTCGAGCGACTCGCCGGGCTCAACGAACCCCGCGAGGCATGAATACATGCCGGCCGGAAAGCGCGCAGAGCGGCCAAGCAGGCAGCGCTCGCCGTCGATCGCCAGCATGATGACGCACGGATCGGTGCGAGGGAAATGCTGCGCATTGCAGGTAGAGCAGTCGCGCCGCCAGCCTTGCTCGGTGACTTGCGTAGGCTGACCGCAATTCGAGCAGAAGCGGTGGCGCGAGTGCCAGGTCAGGAGGGCCTTTGCGATCGCAACCGGCTGGAGATGCTGTGGCGCAATCAGTCCGCGCATGGCGATCGTACGCAGATCGGTGACAAGGAGGTCCGTGCGCTCTTTCAGCCGCTCGGCATCGTCCGGTGAAATCGCGAAGCCGAGACGTGCGGCACCTTCAATCGTGCCGATGAAAATGCTCTCGCCGATCTCCGCGATCTTGTGCGCCGATGCGAGCGGAATGAACGGGTCGTTACCTTCGGCTTGCGCGAGCACGATCGTCTCGCCGCCGATGAGTACCGCCCGTGCGTCGGCGTGGCTCAACGTGCTTGCAATAAAGGCCTGGTCGCGACGCCGTTCGCTGACGCGGTCGAGCGGCGAGCCGGTATTGGCGAGATTGGGCCAGGGACCGAGCGAGGAGGTCAGGGGAGGCGGCGACGACATCCGGCGATGTTAGCCGAAGCCGAACCCCGCGCGCAGCTTGCCGGAAAATTCGGCGCGCTTCACCGGCTCGTAGGATACGCGCTCGCCCTTGCCCCAGACCGGGCTCGGCCATGCGGCGTCATTCTCGAAGCGCGCGATGACATGCACGTGCAGTTGCCGCACGACATTGCCGAGGGCTGCCACATTGAGCTTGAACGCCGACGTCGCCGCTTCCAGCACGCCCGACGCGGTTGCAATTTCTTCCATCAGCCGTACGAGGTCCGCCGAACCGAGGTCGATGATCTCGACGAGCCCCGGCCGTTTCGGCACGAGGATGAGCCATGGGAAGCGCGCGTCATCCATCAGAAGCACCCGGCAAAGTGCCAGTTCCCCGATCTGCGAGGTTTCGGCTTCAAGGCGCGGATCGAGGACGAATGGCTGGACGCTCACGCAGGACCCTCCTGTGGATTGCCCAGACTGGCACCGGAATCGGGCAAATTGGGAATCAGCCGCTAGCTTGCCATCATAGGCGGGAGGGACGATATAGAGGGCGGGAGGTTGGCGGTGGACGAGCCACTCGCCAACCGGGTCAGGTCCGGAAGGAAGCAGCCCTAACGAGACCGGTTCGGGTTATCGGTCCAACCTCCCACTTTCGTCTCAGGGCGCTTGTTCAGAACCGGCGGGCCGGGCAGACGACGCGGCTTGACCGGTACAACCGGGAAATTGTCGAGCGCAGCGATGAATGAGGCCCCGAAAAACGTCGCAAGCGGAGCCCGAGCCAGGGCCGGAGCTGCGGCCGATGCTGCCTCCCTGACCGGCGCGTACCGAGTGCTGGCACGCAAATACCGCCCGGCCTCTTTCGATGACCTGATCGGACAGGATGCGATGGTGCGCACGCTCCGCAACGCGTTCGGGAGCGGCCGCATCGCACAGGCCTATATGCTGTCGGGCGTGCGCGGCGTGGGCAAGACCACGACAGCCCGCATCCTCGCCCGCGCGCTGAACTACGAGCCGCCCGAGGGCGGCGGCGCGCCAACCCTCGACATGCCGGTACTCGGCCGCCACTGCGAGGCGATCATCGAGAGCCGTCACATCGACGTCCTCGAGATGGACGCCGCGTCACATAACAGCGTCGACGACATCCGTCAGATCAACGACGCGATCCGCTACACGCCGGTAAGCGCGCGTTACAAGATCTACATCCTCGACGAAGTCCATATGCTCTCAACGGCGGCCTTCAACGCGCTCCTGAAGACGCTCGAAGAACCGCCGCCCCATGTGAAGTTCATTTTTGCGACGACGGAAATCCGGAAAGTGCCGGTCACGGTGCTGTCGCGCTGTCAGCGCTTCGACCTGCGTCGTGTCGAGGGCGATCTGATCGCGCAGCGCCTCGCCGAAATCTGCGAGAAAGAAGGCGTGAAAGCCGAGTCCGAAGTGCTTGGCATTGTCGCGCGCGCCGCCGAAGGTTCGGTGCGTGACGCGCTCTCGCTGCTCGATCAGGCGATCGCTCACGGCCAGTCCGACCTCAGGGCCGACGAGGTGCGGGCGCAGCTCGGCCTTGCCGATCGCGCGCGCATCATCGATCTGTTCGAAGCGCTGATGAAAGGCGACATTGCGACCGCGCTCGGCGATTTCCGCGAACTCTACGACACCGGCGCCGATCCGGTGGTGATCGTCTCCGATCTGGCCGAATTCACGCATCTCGTGACCCGCTTCAAGCTCGTGCCGTCGTCGACCGAGGACCGCAGCCTCGTGGAATCCGAGCGCAATCGCGGACGCGACTTCGCCGAGAAACTTTCGCTGCGGGTGCTGTCGCGGACCTGGCAGATGCTCTCCAAAGGCCTGTCCGAAGTTCAGAGCTCCGAGAAATCGTCGCAGGCGGCCGAGATGATTTTGGTCCGGCTCGCTTACGCTGCCGACCTGCCGACGCCCGACGAGGCGCTGCGGACGCTGCGCGATGAGGCGGGCGGTGGTGCGGCTCCATCTTCGGCGCCATCGAATGCCGGTGCGCCGGCCGGTGCACGGATGGTGGTGAACGCCGGCGGCGCTCAAGCAGGTTCCGTGCCCCGGCCTGTGGCCGCACCCCGCGCCAGCGAGGCCGCACCCGCGCCGCGACTTGAGACCTTTGCGGATGTCGTGGCGCTCGCGAACGACAAGCGCGACATCCAACTGAAGCTGGCGCTCGAAAAATTCGTTCGACCAGTCCGTATTCAGGACGGGCGGCTCGAGATCGCGCTGACCGAAGACGCGCCGGTCGGTTTTGCCAACAGCCTGTCGGTCAGGCTGCATGAATGGACCGGCAAGCGCTGGGTCGTCGTGCTCGCGCCGCAGCAGGGCGGCCAGACGGTCGAAGAGCAGCGTAAGGGCGAAGAGGCGATGCGCAAGGAAGACGCGCTCGCCCATCCGCTCGTGCAGGCTGCGATGAAAAACTTTCCCGGCGCGGAGATTGTCGCCGTGCGCCAGCGCGTGGCCACACCCGAGCCGGTGGTCCAACCGGAATTCGATCAGGCATCCGACATGCCGCCGGATCCACCGGACGAAGACGAGCGCCTCAATTAAAGGACCCTCGATATGCGCGATCTCATGGGAATGATGGGACAACTCAAGCAGTTGCAGGAGAAGATGCAGCAGCTTCAGTCGGAGCTTGAGGCGACCGAAGTTTCGGGCACCTCCGGCGGCGGACTCGTCACCGTCACGCTTTCCGTCAAGGGCGAGATGCGCAAGCTGTCGATCGACTCGAGCCTGATGAAGCCAGATGAGAAAGAGATCGTCGAGGATCTCGTGAGCGCGGCACATGCCGACGCCCGCGCCAAGGCGGAAAAAATCGCGCAGGAAAAGGCAGGCGCGCTGACTGGCGGCCTGCCGCTGCCGCCGGGATTGAAACTCTTCTGATGGCGCGCGCCGTTGCCGGACCTGAGATCGAGCGGCTGATCCAGCTGCTGTCGCGTCTGCCGGGGCTTGGTCCCCGCTCGGCGCGCCGCGCCGCACTCCACCTCGTGCGCCGACGCGCCGACCTGATGGAGCCGCTGACAGCAGCGCTCGGCGACGCGCTTGAGAAAATCGTCGTGTGCTCGACGTGCGGCAACATCGATACGCGCGATCCCTGCACCGTCTGTGCCGATCCCGCGCGCGACGCGTCCATGCTGATCGCGGTGGAGAATGTCGCCGACCTTTGGGCGCTCGAGCGCGCGGGCGTCGCGGGCGGGCGATATCATGTGCTCGGCGGCACGCTCTCGCCGCTCGACGGGGTCGGCCCGGACGACCTCAATATCGAGAAGCTGGTGCGCCGGGCGCATGAGTCGGAAGTGAAGGAAGTGATACTCGCGCTCAATGCCACCGTCGATGGCCAGACGACGGCGCACTACATCACCGACCTCTTGCGCGACGCGAATGTGAAGACCACGCGTCTCGCGCACGGCGTGCCGGTCGGCGGCGAGCTTGACTATCTCGATGAGGGCACGCTCTCAGCCGCCTTGCGCAGCAGAACGCCGTTCTAGCGCCGTGAAATGCCCGCGGCTTTGCAGCCAGGCCAGCAGGAAGAGGCTGGGGATCGCGGCCAGTGCGGTGATGGTGAAGAACATCGCCCAGCCGGCCGCTTCCGCAACAAATCCGCCGCCTGAGGCGAGCGTCGTGCGGCCGACCGCCGCGAGCGCCGTCAGCAGCGCGAACTGCGTCGCCGTGTGCCTGCGGTCCTGACAGAGCGCCGAGAGGTACGCGACGAAAATCACCGTACCAATTGCGCCGGTGAAATTCTCGACGATGATCGTGACGGTCAGCGCGGCGTGATTGACGCCGACCCACGCCTGCCAGACGAAAACAAGGTTCGACGCCATTTGCAGGAAGGCGGCGAGCCACAGGCTCGTGACCAGCGGCAGCGCGCGCGCCACGACACCGCCCGCGATGCCGCCTACGAGCACGGCCGCTAGGCCGACTCCCTTCACGATAGTGGCATATGCCGCCTTGTCGAAGCCAATGGAGATCACGAACGGGCCTGTGAGCACTCCCGCGAAGGCGTCGCAGAATTTGAACAGGACGACGAACAGCAGCACGAGGATCGCCGCGTCGCGCGTCAGGAACTCGCGGAACGCCTCGAAGGCCGTCGTCCAGAGCCGCGAGAGCGGACTGCGACCCGCAGTGGCGGAACGGACTTCGGCGGGCGTATCAGGTTCCTTGGCGAAGAATGCTGCAACGAGGCCCACGGCGACGAAGGCTGCCGCTGCCACATAGCCCCAGAACCAGACTTGATCCGACGCCACGCCCGACGCTTCCAGCCAGGCCACGAGCGCAATCACGCCCGCACCGGAGACGAGCATGCCGATGCGGTAGGCAAAGACATAGGAGGCCATACCCGCCGCCTGCTCGCTGGTGTCGAGGCTTTCGACCCGGAAAGCGTCGATCACGATGTCCTGCGTGGCTGAGGCGGCCGCGACCATGACGGCGCCGAGCGCCACCATGAAGGGCGCCGCGACAGGATCGAGCGAGCCGAGAAAGACGATGGCGGCGGCGAGAACGAGTTGCGAGAAAACGAGCCAGCCGCGCCGCCGTCCAAGAACGCGCGAGAAGAACGGAACATTCAGCGCATCGACCACCGGCGCCCAGATGAATTTGAACGTGTAGGGCAGGCCCACTAGCGAGAACAGGCCGATGGTGCCGAGATCGACGCCGCGTTCGGTCATCCAGATGGCGAGCGTGGCGCCGGAGAGCGCGAGCGGCAGGCCAGAGGAAAAGCCAAGCAGCAGGATGATAACGACGCGCGGACGCAGATAGACGGCCAGCGACTCCACGAAGGATCTGCGCGCGACGGTTCCGGTCCGGACAGTGTCGGCCATGCCGCCTT
>JAICQA010000215.1 GCA_025929595.1 Xanthobacteraceae bacterium | reverse complement strand
TTCTGGTTGATCGATGCGTGGTGGTCCATGGGCCGGCGAGAACAGGCGCGCGAGCTGTTCGTGGACGCGCTGGCCCGGCGCAACCGCTACGGCCTCCTCTCCGAAGATCTGGATCCGCGCACCGGCCAACTGTGGGGGAACTTCCCGCAGACCTATTCCATGGCGGGGCTCATCCTGTCGGCCATGCGTCTGTCGCGAAATTGGGAAGACCGCTATTGGCGAAGCTGATTGTCGTTTCAAACCGCGTGTCGTTGCCGACACGGTCGGGCAGCAGGGCGGGCGGCCTTGAGGTCGCGCTGCGCGCCGTCTTCAACGAGTTTCCCGGCGTGTGGTTCGGCTGGAGCGGGCGCGTCGTGCTGCGCGACGCCATCGAAACGCGCACCATCAGCGGCCAGAACCCCACCTTCATCGTGACCGACCTGACGGCCGCGGACCACGACGAATATTACAACGGCTTCGCCAACCGGGTGCTGTGGCCGATCCTGCATTATCGCCTCGATCTCGCCGACTATCGATTGCGCGAACTGACAGGCTATCTGCGCGTCAACGACCACTTCGCCGACGAACTGCACAAGATTATCGCGCCGGACGACACCGTCTGGGTGCACGACTATCACCTGATGCCGCTCGCGAAAGCCTTGCGCGAACGCGGCCACCGCAACCGCATCGGCTTCTTCCTGCACACGCCGATGCCGCCGGTCGAGATTCTCACCGCATTACCGAGCCATGAGCGGCTGTTTCCCTCGCTCTGCTATTACGACCTGATCGGCTTCCAGACGGAAACCGACAGCACGAACTTCGCGCGCTATCTGGTCAGCGAATGCAAATATGCGAGCCGCGATCTGACGACCTTCCTCGCCGGCGGCCGCTCGGTCACGCTCGGGCACTTTCCCGTCGGCGTCGATATCGACGAGATGCAGAACTGGGCCGCGCGCGGGCGGGACTCTCCTCTCGTCCAACGCATCGTCGACAGCCTTGGCAATCGCGCCATGCTGATCGGGGTCGATCGCCTCGATTACAGCAAGGGCATCATGCCGCGCATGGAGGCGTTCGAGCAGTTTCTCGTCGCGCATCCGGACTGGCGCGGACGAACGACCTTTCTCCAGATCGCGCCGCGCAGCCGCATCAAGATTCGCGAATATGTCGACCTGGAGGGCGAGGTGAGCACCACCGCCGGCCGCATCAACGGCAGCCTCGGACAGGCCGACTGGACGCCAATCCGCTACATCAACCAGTCCTATTCGCGGACCGCGCTCGCCGGCATGTACCGTCACGCCCGTGCCGGCATCGTCACGCCGTTCCGCGACGGCATGAATTTGGTCGCGAAGGAATATATCGCCGCGCAGGACGTCGCGGATCCGGGCGTCCTCATCCTGTCGCGTTTCGCGGGCGCGGCGAAGGAATGTCTCGGCGCGCTCCTGGTCAATCCCTACGACAAGGAAACGACCGCACAGGCGATCTTCCGCGCCCTCACCATGCCGCTCGACGAACGCAAGGAACGTTACCGCACCAATATCGAGAATATGCGCAAGAACGATATCGCGGACTGGGGCGCGAAATTTTTGGGCCAGCTCAACGAAGCCGACAGCGAGCTGTCGCTGTTCGCCGATTTCCCGCTCGAGTCGAACTCGGACGACACCCCTGAGCGCACCGTCACGCCCCGCCAGCGCCTTCAGTCATAACGCCTCCACCGTAACCTCCCGCCGCAAGCGTTCGACGTCCTTGCGCTCGCACAGCGCCGTCCCCGGCGTCAGCACCGCCGCCGTCCCTGCCGCCACCCCCTGCGCCAGCGCCTCCTGCAGCGAACCGCCGGAGGCAAGCGTCGCAACGACCGCACCGAGGAAGCTGTCGCCGGCGCCGACCGCGCTCACCGACTGCACTTCCGGCGCAAGCGCCCGCCAGGCGGCGTCGCGCGTGATCAGGAGCGAGCCCTCATCGCCGAGCGTGAGCGCGACGACCTCCGTCCGGCCGGAGCCGATCATCTCGCGCGAGGCCGCGATCAGGTCGGGAATACTTTCGCTCGTCAGCGACTGCACCTCCTGAAATTCGCGCAGATTCGGTTTGACAAGAAATACGCCCTCCGCGAGCGCGGCCCGCAGCGCCTCACCGGAAGTATCGAGCACCGCGCGCGCGCCGCCGCTTTTCGCGACCCGTATGACGCGCGCGTAAAAATCCTGCGGCACGCCGGGCGGCAGGCTGCCGCTCGCAACGACATAAGCGGCCTGTGTCTTGATTGCCTCAACCGCGTTCAGACATTTGCGCCATTCGGCCTCGGCCAATTGCGGACCGGGCAGCACGAAGCGGTATTCCGCGCCCGTTGCCGTCTCCAGCACGGTGAAATCCTCGCGCGTTTCATCGAACAGTTCGACCGCCAGATTGGGAATGGCCTCGGCTTCGATCAGCCGCCGCAGGAGCTGCCCCGTGGCGCCACCCACCGGATAGATGAGCTTCACATCCGCCCCGAGCCGCACGGCCACTCTGGCCACATTGACGCCACCACCGCCGGGATAGACGCGCGGATTCGCGCAACGCAGCTTTTGCAGCGGCACGAGCCGGTCCACGGACGTCGAGATATCGATCGAGGGGTTGAGCGTGAGTGCGACAATACTGCTCATGCGGCCGCCTGCCGGAAAAGCCCGTTCCATGGGCAATACGCCCGCTCGCCCTTCGTTCCATTGCGGAAAGTTCGATTCGAATTTGGAACAGTCTTCCTCCTGACCCGTTAGGCACCGGGGCTAAGCGTTGAGGCGAGTCCATGCGTCGTGTTTTTGCCCTCCTCCTGTCGTGCTTCTGCCTGCTCTTCACCCTCGATCCCGCCGCCGCCCGCTCAAAAAAGAAAGTCGCAGCACCGCCGCCTGCGCCCGTAGCGGCACCCCTCTTTCCGTTCTTCGGTTTCTGGCGCGCACAAATGGCGCAACCGCGGGCGCACTATGGCGTAGGCGTGGGTCCGCAGGTCGCGCAGCCACGCCAGCGCGTGACCGCATCGACCAACACCGGTTGCCTCCCCGGCCAGCTTCGCGCCGCGCTCAACGACATTCAGGCGCGCTTCGGCCCGGTGCAGGTGATCTCGACGCATCGCCCCGGCGCGCGCATTCGCGGCGGCCGTCCGTCGATGCATGCATCCTGCCAGGCGGTCGATTTCAAGCCGGCGCCCGGCACCTATCGGCAGGTTGCGGCCTACTTGCGGTCATCGTGGCAGGGCGGCTTCGGCACGTACAGGTCGGGCCACATTCATATCGACACCGGGCCGCATTACGCGTGGCATAACTGATCAATCGCGCATCCTGAACTTCGCGTTGCCGAGTCCGGTGCCGATCGTCAGCACGGCCCAGTGCCTCGTCTTGCCGATATGCGGCAGTTCGCTCAGGCCCTGCACCACCGCATCGTTGTGCATGACGACGGCCGTGGGCTGCCCCGGCATGACCGCGACGCCTTCGCTTACGAGTGCCGGCAGGTTGAAGCGATCGGCCTCCCAGTTGCCGGGCAGGTTCTGCGCGCCGCGATCGATCGCGCCGTCCATGCGGATACGGCCGGGACAGCCGATCCCGACGAAAGGAGCAAGACGGACCTTGTGCTTTTTACTCCAGCCGACGAGTCGCTTGAGCCTGCCGATCAGCCGATCGACGGCTTCCGTGCGCACGGGATCGTCTTCGGCATGTTCCCAGACGGAAGAGCGCGCCACCTTCACTTTCTCGATGACGCTCTTCTTCGAGCGTCTGAGCTCGACGACGCCGGCGCGCATATTCGTCCCACCGATATCGGCGGCGAGGATCGCATCGTATCCTTTGAAGATCCAACTCGGCGCGAGGAACGCCGCCCCCATCAACCCTGCTTCGTCCGGATCGGAGCCGATCACCTCGAGCTTGAGCGAAATCTTGCGCTCATAAAGAATTGCCTGCGCGCGCCCGACCGCAAGCTCGCCGACGCGCGATCCGCTCATGCCGCCACCGATGAAGATCAGCTCCGTCTTCTTCCAATCGGGCTGTTCGAGATAACGCTCGATTACGTCGGAGAGCCGTTCAGCGAAGTCGTCGATTGCCGCCTGGACGACGCCGGCAGCGTCCGCATCTCCCTTCAGGAGGATTTGCTCGAGCTTCTTCTTGTTCAGTTTCTTGAACGACAGTTCGTGCAGTTTCTCGTCGCTCTTGTCCTCGACGAGCTTGCGCCATTTTTCGACCAGCGCAGCGAACGCTTTCTTGTTGGCGCGATCGCCGACGAAGCGGCGCTTCCTGCGCAGCTCGACATTGTAGCTTTCGACGAGTACGTCGGGCAGCACCGACGCGCCATGACACGGAAAGGGGAGTTGCGCAGCGAGCTCTTGCTCTGACTCTCGTGCGATCTTCTTGGAGGTCGCTTTCGCCATCGCAATGTCTGCCGCCGGAAAGGACCATGCGTCGCAGGAGTCGGATAACATCGCTCGCGCGATTCGGTTCCCCACCGCTCGCCGGAACCGCGAACCCGTGCGCCGCGTTTCCCGGGCATGATCAGTCAGCGCCGCCCGCTCGTCTTTAACTGTCCCGACAGCAACGTCACCATGATCTCGCACGCGGTCGCTGACGCCGACATCGCCTGGAAAGGCCGTGACATCCCCTTTGAAGTCGATTGCCCCTGTGGCAAGCGGCACACCTACACGCTCGGCGACGGCTATTGGTGGCTCCAAAAATCAGCGGCGCAGGCCAGCCGCTAGCCGTCGACTCAACTGACAGAATCAACCGTCTGTGCGAAGGATGCGGGGACTCCGGATTTCGCGGGCGACTGGCTCATGGCTGAAATGACGGACGATGTTTTGGCGGCCCTCGCGCCGACCGGCACGCTGCGCGCGGCGATCAATCTCGGCAATTCGGTCCTCGCGCGACAGGGCGCGGACGGTGCGCTGCAAGGCGTCTCGGTCGATCTCACCAACGAGCTCGCGCGCCGCCTGGGACGCGCGGCGGCGTTCACCTCTTTCGAAGCGGCGGGCAAGGCGTTCGAGGCGTTGAAAACCGGTGACTGCGACATCGCGTTTCTCGCCAACGAACCGGCCCGCGCCGCCGAGGTCGAT
>JAICQA010000007.1 GCA_025929595.1 Xanthobacteraceae bacterium | reverse complement strand
GCGGTCTCCGCTTCCTGCTTCAACTGCACCACTTCCTGCTGGAGACGCGCGCGGTCGTCGCGCAGCTGCGAGAGCGCGCCTTCGAGCATCGACTTCTCGGCCTTGAGCGACTCGATGGAGGCCGTATAGGAGCGGCCGGCCTCGTCGATCTCGCGGTGCAGGCCGAGAATCTCGCTTTTGCTGAGCTCAAGCGACTGTGCGGAAGCCTCGAGGGAGGCGTCGCGCGCCGCGATCATGGCGAGCAGATCTTTTTCACGCTGCGCGGCCAGCTCCTGCTGGCGGCGCGCTTCCGATTCAAGACTGATGATGGTGCGCGAGAGCTGCTCGGCTTCGGCCTGGCTGCCGGCGAGCCGTGCTTCGAGGTCCGCGAGCTTGCCCGACAGGGTCTCAACCACCTGCCGCTCGCCGGTCAGCAGTTGCGACGCCTGTTCGGCCTGACTGCGTTCCTCGACCAGCCGCTCCTCGGTGGATGCGACTTCGCGCTCAAGCTCGGCGATGCGGCCCTTCAAGGTAATGCACTGGTTCTCGAGCGCCACGATTTCGACGCGGTTGCTCTCGGCCTCGGAAGTTTTGTCGCCGAGCGAGTGGCTGAGCTGTGCGATCTGGTTGGTCTTGGCCGACAGTTCGGCCTCGGCGTCGTGCAGGTTGCGTGCTTTCACCGAGAGCTCTTCCTCGGTGCTGCGCAGCCTTTCGCGCAACGTGCGCTCCTGCGCTTCGAGCGCGGTGACGGATGCGGACTTCTCTTCGACCTCGGTTTTCAGGAGGCGGATTGTTTCGCTCTTGCGGCCGATCTCTGCCAGTTGCTCGGTGGTCTTGAGCTTCAACTGCTCGACGCTGGTCTCGAGCCGGCGCGTGGACATGGCGAATTCGGCGCGGAGCTGATCCTTGTCGGCCTGAATCTCGGCCATGGAAACGGGAATGGCGCCCTCGATGCGCCGGGTCGTCAGGCGCACCGCGCGATGCCAGACGGCGGACAACAGGACGAGGGCAATCAAGCTCGCGGCCAGAAAGCCGAGGGCAAAAAACATGATCGCTTCGATCATGCCGCGAACCTCACACGACGGAAGTACTTACTCATTCATTGCATGGCATCGCAGGAATTGCCAGCAAAGCCAAGGATTAACCTTTCGCCGTGGCCGCGGAAACACACGGGTTTCGGGCCGGCCGCAAAAATATTGTGACGTGCGCGGAAGCCCGTCAGAACGGGTTCCAGGTCGCGTCGGGCGTGAACTTCAGGTAGCCGAGATTGGCGCCAAGACGCAGGCCGACGCCGGAACGGATCGGCACGATGACGCTGCGCCCGGCCGTGAGCGCGGTCATGCCAAGTCCGCCGACCAGATAGGCCGAACCGGAGATGCCGGCGAAACGCTTGTACATCTCGTCGACGCTATAGAGATTGTAGACGAGCATCATGGTGCGGGCGCCGTCGCCGCCCATGTCGAACCCGATCGACGGCCCCTGCCAATAAATCTTGCGATTGCCGGCGTTGCGTGTGAACAACACGCCTTCGCCGTAGCGAAGGCCGAGTGTGAGCGCGCCGGACGCTTCCTGGCCGAGGATGTAGCCGTTCGGCTGGCCCCATTGCGAGGTCGCGCGTTCCACGAGCAGCGCAAGATCGCGCGACACGGTTCCAAAGAAGCGGTGGCCGGCGTCGAGAATTTCGTTCGACGAATAAGTGTGCGGGTTCGCTTCCGCCGCGGTCTGCGCCGTGGCGGGCGCCGGAACGGAAGCCGCGAAGGCGGTGGCGAGAGTGGCGGCGAACAAATACGCGCGGAGCGGCGCCATGGGATTCTCCGGACTTGCTGCGGTGGGTTCGGCCGTGAGTGTCATGCGTTCATGTTTTCTTTTCGTTAACAAAGGGCTCCCGCAACGCCGAGGCAGTCGGACAATGTTTAACGGCTCGAACAGGGGCGGCTTCTATAGTCCTACGAGACGCGGGTTAGTGGGCCGGAGCAGTTCCGGCCGGGTGGCGTTTACGATGAAGTTCCAGTTGGCGCCCTGGCGCCTGCGCCCGGCTTTGGCCGCGGCGCTGTTCGCTCTCTCGCTGGTCGTTCCCAACGAACCGGTGCGTGCGCTCACCAGCGGCGAACTCGTCGTTGCCGATCCGCGCGCGGGGCTCGCGCTATTCGGCTTCGATCCGGTCAGCTACTTCCTGCAAGGCGAGGCCGAAGTCGGCGTGGAGCAGTTCCAGCTGAAATTCGCAGGCTTCACCTGGCAGTTCCGCAGCGAAGCCAACCGCGAGGCGTTCCGGGCGCAACCCGACATCTACGTGCCGCGCTTCGGCGGCTACGATCCGGTCGCGCTGAAGCGCGGCGCGCCGGTGGCCGGTCACCCGACGCTGTTCGTGATCCACGACGGGCATCTCTATCTTTTCCAGAAGGCGGAACATCGCGAAATGTTCATCGCCACGCCGCAGACGACGATCGAAGCGGCACGGGCCTATTGGCCAAGCGCGCGCCGCTCGCTCGTGCACTAAAATTCCGAATCGCTTTACCTGTCCGGTCGCTCGCGTTATTTGCTTGCCCGCGTGGGTGCTCCCGGGCTTAAGGCCCGGTCGCCACGCGGGCGCGCTCGTACACTAACCCGGGGCTGCGCCCCAGGCGACGAAACCATCGACGCTGAAGCCGTTTTCCCGCACGCCGTAGCGGATGCCGCCGCCATCCGGCGCCGTCACGCGACCGCCTGCTGCAACGACCAGCGCGTGACCAGCGGCGATGTCCCACTCGTTCACGCGCACGAGGCGCGCATAAACGTCGGCGGCGCCTTCGGCGAGCCGCGCAAATTTCAATGATGAGCCGGCCGGAATTTTCTCACCGATACCGAGTTTGGCGAGAAAGCCGTCGGCGGCGGGATCGGCATGCGACCGGCTGACCAGCGCGACCATGCCCGCGCCGCGCGGCCGCACGCGAATGGCCGTCGCCGCGTCGCGGTCGAAGGTCATGCCCGGCACGACCATGGCGCGCAGCGCGCGTTTGTGAGTTCCGACATAGAGCGCGTTCAGGCGCGGAGCGTAGATGACGCCAAGTACCGGTGCGTGATTGTCAACGAGCGCGACATTAACCGTGAATTCGTCGTACCCGCCGAGGAACTCGCGCGTGCCGTCGATCGGATCGACAAGGAAATAAGGGCCGGCTGGCCGCGGCGGCATGCGGCGCGCGGCCGCTTCCTCGGCCACAATCGTCACACCCGGAGCAAGCCGTCGCAGTTCTTCGATGAGCAGCGCTTCTGCCGCTTCATCGGCGTCGGTGACCGGACTGTCGTCGCTCTTGCGCCGCGAGGGCCGGTTCTCGGCGGCAATCTGCTGGATGACGGCGCCGGCGCGGCTCGCGATGTCGCCGATGGCACAAGCGAGGCGGAAATTCTCCGCGCTCTGCCCTTCGCCCTCCGCACTCATGCCGTGTGTCCCGGTCCCTTTGGCGTGCATCGCCTCCTATCACAGGGTACGTTTCGGCCAAAGTGGCGTGATTCGATTCTGTTTCAGCGGCGGGAAAGCGGAATGAGCGAGCTGAAGCCCCTTGAAGCGCTCGATCTTGCGGCGCTTCTGTGTTCTCGCGTCTGTCATGACGTCATCAGTCCGGTCGGCGCCATCGTCAACGGCCTTGAAATCTTCGAAGACGAGAAGGACGAGGCGATGAAGAAGAGTGCGCTCGACCTCGTGAAGAAGAGCGCGAACCAGGCTTCGGCGCGGTTGCAATTCGCCCGCATCGCCTTCGGTGCGGCGGGCTCCGCAGGCGCCGCCCTCGATCTCGGCGACGCGGAAAAGGCCGTGCGCGGCCTCCTTCACGACGAGCGTCTGACGATCGACTGGAACCTGCCGCGCCTGCTGCTGCCCAAGAACCGCGTCAAGGTCCTGCTCAACTTGGCGCTTGTCGCGGGCTCGTCCATTCCGCGCGGCGGCAGGCTCACGGTCGACCCGATCGGCGAGGGTGAGGGGATGGGCTTCCGCCTCACCGCCGAAGGACCTTACGCCAAGGTGCAGGCGGCGGTCGAAGCGCTGCTGACGGCCCCGCCCACGGAAGCGGTGGACGCGCACGCGATCCAGCCGCATTACACGAACCTGCTCGCCCAGAACGCGGCGCTTAAGATTTCATTAACGACCGCGCCCGAGCGCGTCGTCCTCAGCGCCAGCGCGGCGTGAATTCCGCACCCAGACGTTAAGACCGCACGGTCGATTTCAAGCTATCTTAACCGTCCCGCCGCCAGAATCCGCCACGAGACTCGATGTCGACCGCAAGTCGCGCCCGAAGCCGGGCGCCTGACGCGGCGGCGCGATTCTCGCCACGGTCAGGCGGGTCATGAACGAGCTATTGCGGGACTTTCTCACCGAGGCGCACGAGAATCTCGACGTCATCGACGTCGAGCTCGTCCGCTTTGAGCGCGAGCCCAATAACGCCGATCTGCTGAGCCGCATCTTCCGGCTCGTGCATACTATCAAGGGCACCTGCGGCTTCCTCGGCTTGCCGCGGCTCGAGACGCTGACACACGCCGCCGAGACACTGATGGGCAAGTTCCGCGAAGGGTTGCCGGTGACGCCCGACGCCGTGTCGCTGATCCTTTCCGTCATCGATCGCATCAAGGAAATTCTGGCCGAACTCGACCGCAGCGAAAACGAACCGGGCGGCGACGACGACGACCTGATCCGCGAACTGGAGCGCCGTGCGTTCGGCGGCGAACTGCCGGGCGACGGTCAGACGGTCGGCACGCTCGTTTATCAGGTGCTGGAGCGGCCGCTCCGCGCCGGCGAAGTTTCACTCGACGATCTCGAGCAGGCTTTCCGCGATGCGCCCGGTCCGGACGGCACAGAGCCGGCTGAAGAAGACCGCCGCGCCCATATCGAACGGCGCGAGGAAGAGCGCCGCGATCCCACGCCGCGTGCGCAGACGCTGCGTGTGCAGGTGGATACGCTCGAGTCGCTGATGACAATGGTCTCGGAACTGGTGCTGACACGCAACCAGCTCCTCGAGATCATGCGGCGGAGCGAAGACTCCGATCTCAATGCCCCGTTTCAGCGGCTCTCCAACATCACCGGCGAGTTGCAGGAAGGGGTGATGAAGACCCGGATGCAGCCGATCGGCAATGCTTGGGCGAAGCTGCCGCGCGTCGTGCGCGATCTGTCGGCGGAACTCGGCAAGAAGATCGAACTGACCACGTCCGGCGAAGAGACCGAACTCGACCGTCAGCTGCTCGAGCACATCAAGGACCCGCTCACGCATATGGTCCGCAACTCGGCGGACCACGGCATCGAGAAGCCTGAAGAGCGGCTCGCTGCCGGCAAGCGCGAGACCGGCACCATCAAGCTTTCGGCCTTTCATGAAGGCGGCCTCGTCATCGTGGAGATCACCGACGACGGGCGCGGGCTCGATGCGCGCAAGATTCGCGAGCGGGCGATTGCGCTCGGCCTCGTCGGAGAAGCGGAAGCCGAAACGCTGAGCGATTCCCAGATCTATCGCCTCATCCTGGCGCCGGGCTTCAGCACCGCGTCGGAAGTAACCAGCATCTCCGGCCGCGGCGTCGGCATGGACGTGGTGAAGAGCAATATCGACCAGATCGGCGGCGCGCTCGAAATCAAGTCGGTGCCCGGCAAGAGCACGACACTGCGTATCAAGATTCCGCTGACGCTCGCCATCGTCTCGGCGCTGATTGTGGAAGCCGAAGCTGAACGCTTCGCCATTCCGCAGATCGCGGTGGTCGAACTCGTGCGCGTCGGCGGCGACGCGGAGCACCGCATCGAGCGCATCAAGAACGCGGCAGTCCTGCGGCTGCGCGATCAGCTCGTTCCGGTCGAATATCTGAGCACGCTGCTAAAACTGCCGCGCCCTGAAACACCGAGACCCGAGCACTTCGTCGTCATGATGCAGGTCGGCGGACGCCGCTTCGGCATCGTCGTCGATCAGGTGGTGCAGACCGAAGAGATTGTCGTGAAACCGCTATCGCCGCGCTTGCGGCAGATTGAGTTGTTCTCCGGCAATACGATTCTGGGCGACGGCTCGGTCATCATGATCCTCGACCCCAACGGGGTCAGTGCGGTCGTCGGCGGCAATGCCGAGACGCCGGTCGCGCACGAGACGCCGATTGAGCGCGCGAGCGCCGAGAACGCCGACATGTCGGTGCCGCTGCTCGTTTTCCGCGCCGGCTCGCGCGAGCCGAAGGCGGTGCCGATCTCGCTGGTGACGCGCATCGAGGAAATCGAGGCAACGGCGATCGAACGCTCGAACGGGCGTCACATGGTGCAGTATCGCGGCGGGTTGATGCCGCTCCTGCCGGTCAACGACGACGTCAAGGTGCGCAGCGAAGGTACGCAGCCGTTGCTGGTGTTCGTCGATCGTGCCCACTCGATGGGTCTGATCGTCGACGAGATCGTGGATATCGTCGAGAACCGGCTCGACATCCGCGTCGGCAGCAAGACGCCGGGCGTGCTGGGCTCCGCTGTGATCGACGGACATGCGACCGAGATCGTCGACGTCGCGCATTACATGCCGCTTGCGTTCGAGGATTGGCTGCACCGCTCGCAGACGACGCTGGAAGAGTACACGCGCCGCGTGATGCTGGTCGACGACTCGGCCTTCTTCCGCAACATGCTGTCGCCGGTGCTGATGGCGGCCGGCTACGAGGTCAAGGCGCTTGCCAGCGGCCGCGAGGCGCTGGCGGTCCTCGAGAACGACAACAAGTTCGACTATGTCATCTGCGACATCGAAATGCCGGAGATGAACGGCTTTGAGCTGGCCGAACGACTGCGCGCCAATCCGCGCACGGCGGGGCTGCGGCTGATCGCGCTCTCCTCGCTTCATTCGCCCGCCGCCGTCGATCGCGGGCGCGAGGCAGGCTTCACCCACTATATCGCCAAGTTCGACCGGGGCGGGCTGATTGCGATCCTGAAAGAGCCGTTGCTCAAATGGGCGAGGGCCGCATGAATCGGGGTGTGCCCGTCGCTCATGAAGTGGAATATGTGACCGCCATGATCGGCGGCCAGCTCTTTGGCTTGCCGATCGAGCGCGTGCTCGACGTGTTCACGCCCGAGCGGCTGACGCGCGTGCCGCTGGCTTCGCCGGAAGTAGCGGGCGTCCTCAATCTGCGCGGCCGGATCGTCACCGCGATCGACATGCGCCGCCGGCTCGGTTTGCCGGCGCGCGGCGTGGGCGAGCCGTCCATGGCCATCGGCATCGAGCAGAACGGAGAATCTTATGGCCTCCTCGTCGATCAGGTCGGTGAGGTGGTGAAGCTGCCGGTCTCGAAGCTCGATCCCGTGCCCGCCAATCTCGATCCCGCCTGGACGCATCTCGCGGCCGGCGTTCATCGTCTCGATAGCCGGCTGATGGTCGTGCTCGACGTCGACCGCAGCCTTGAACATGAGCAGGAAACGGCCGCCGCGTGAGGCGAAAAAGGAGTTGGGTATGAAACGTTGTTTGATCATCGACGACTCGAGCGTCATCCGCAAAGTCGCCCGACGCATTTTCGAAGGCTTTGGCTTCACGATCAGCGAGGCGGCCGACGGCCGGCAGGCACTCGACGCCTGCGTGACCGAGATGCCGGAGGCGATCCTGCTCGACTGGAACATGCCGGTGATGGATGGCTATGAATTCCTGCGCGCGCTGCGCGCCATGCCGGGCGGCGACCGTCCGAAGGTCGTCTTTTGCACGACGGAGAACGATCTCGCGCACATCGCGCGCGCGATGCATGCGGGCGCGGACGAATACATCATGAAGCCGTTCGACAAGGAAATCGTCGAAGCGAAACTGCAGGAAGTCGGCCTGATCTGACAGGGCGGCGTTTGTTCGCGTTGAGTAGTTGGTAGCCGTATGCCCCAAGCCGCCGCAATCCTATCCGCCACCACGGAGCCCAAGATTCGGGTGATGGTGGTGGATGACGCCGTCGTGTTTCGCGGCCTCGTCTCGCGCTGGATGCAGGACGAGCCCGACATCGAAATCGTCAGCGCGCATCGCAACGGTCAGGAGGCGCTTGAGAATTTCTCGCGCTACGACCCCGACCTCGTCGTGCTCGACATCGAGATGCCGGTGCTCGACGGCCTCGAGACGCTGCCTCGCCTGCTTGCGAAGAAGCCCGATCTCACGGTCATCATTTCGTCGACGGTGACGCGCCGCAACGCCGAGGTCGGCATCCGCGCGCTGTCGCTGGGGGCGGCGGACTACGTCAGCAAGCCTGAAACGAACCGTGAAATGACCATGTCGCCGGAATTCCGGCGCGAACTCATTGCCCGCATCCGGGCACTAGGCAGGCGGCGCTTCGAGCGGATCGCACAGGCGGTGCGGCCGCAGCGCTTCATCGCGGAATCCGCCGAGCCGGTTTCGACGCCAGAACTGCCTTACCGGCTCAGACCGTTTTCGGCGGTGCCGCCGCGCGTCCTCGTGATCGGCAGCTCGACCGGCGGGCCGCAAGCGTTGCAGATCATGCTGCGCGGCATTGCGCCGGCGATCGCACGCGTGCCGGTGCTGATCACGCAGCACATGCCGCCCACATTCACGACGATTCTCGCCGAGCATATCGGCCGCGCCACGGGCCGGCCCGCGCACGAGGGCCAGAACGGCGAATTGCTTGCGCCCGGACGGCTCTACATCGCGCCGGGAGCCAGGCACATGCTGATCGCGCGGGACGGCGAGCAGGCGCGCATCGTGGTCAATGACGATCCGCCGGTCCATTTTTGCCGGCCCTCGGTCGATCCGCTGTTTGCCACGGCCGCTGCCGCATTCGGGAGCGCCACGCTCGCCGTGATCCTGACCGGCATGGGCTCCGACGGCACCGACGGCGCGTCGATCGTCGCCGAGGCCGGCGGGAGCGTGATCGCGCAGGACGAAGCAACGAGCGTCATCTGGGGGATGCCCGGTTCGGCGGCGGAGGCGGGCGTGTGCGCCGGCATCCTGCCGCTCGAGGCGATTGCATCGCGCATCAACGAACTGGTCACGGGGGGACGCGCGTGAGCCAGTCCGACTACGACTATCTCTGCGATTTCCTGAAAGAACGGTCCGGGCTCGCACTCGCGCCGGACAAGGAATATCTCGTCGACAACCGGTTGCTGCCGGTCGCGCGGCGGCATGGCCGCAAGACGGTCGCCGAGCTGATCCAGATGCTGAAGGGGCCGGACTCCGGTCATCTCAAGGTCGAGGTGACCGAGGCGATGATGAACAACGAGTCCTATTTCTTTCGCGACCGCGTTCCATTCGACCGCCTCGGCGACACGGTGTTGCCCGATCTCCTGCGGACGCGCGCGCTGCGCAAGAAGATCCGCATCTGGTGCGCGGCGGCGTCGACCGGACAGGAGCCCTATTCGATCGCGATGCAACTCGATCAGCGCGCGGAACTGGGGGGCTGGCGGGTCGAGATTGCCGCCACTGATATTTCAGGCGACGCCATCGAGCGGGCGAAGGCGGGCCTCTACAGCCAGTTCGAAGTGCAGCGCGGCCTGCCGATCCAGATGCTGATGCAGCATTTTGAAGAAGTAGCGGGCCAATGGCGCATCGTTGAGCGCCTGCGCAACCGCGTCGACTTCCAGACGATCAATCTGCTCACCGACTTCTCCCGGCTTGGTCAGTTTGACGTCGTCTTCCTGCGCAACGTTCTGATCTATTTCGACCGCGACACGAAGCTCGACGTGCTGGCGCGCGTGCGCGAGTCGCTTGCGCCCGACGGCTATCTTCTGCTCGGCGCCGCCGAGACGATGGTCGGGCTCGGCGATCTCTTCAAGATGGTGCCGGAAACACGCGCGCTCTATCGGCCCAACGTTGCGCCGAAGAAGCCCGAACTCGCCCTCGTGCCTGGCGGCGCGCGCGTCGCCTGATCGGCGCCCGCTTCCCAACAAGTCATCGCCACATTCGGGTCTGTACTCGCGGCGCTTGTCGCGCGCCGGCACTTTTTTCGCTGTTCTGAATTTTTCGTTCCGTGACTTCTTGACTCTCCGGCTTCGCAGTCCTAATACTTAACCGAATGGTTAAGTATATCAATCATGCTGATGACAGGCATCAACCGCGATGATGATCAGGCCGCCGGAACCCAATCTCGACCGCACATTTGCGGCGCTTTCCGACCCCACGCGGCGGGAGTTGCTGGCGCATTTGCGGGGGCGGGACGGAGTCAGCGTAAGCGAGCTGGCCGCGCCATTTCCGGTTTCGTTGCCGGCGGTCATGAAGCATCTCGATGTGCTTTCGGATGCCGGCCTGATCCGCCGCACCAAGACCGGACGAACGGTTACCTGCCAATTGAGCGCGAAGCCGATGGAGCAAGCGATGCTGTGGCTTTACCGCTACGAGCAGTTCTGGAACGAACAGCTCGATCGTCTTGCCGCTTTTCTTGAGGAGGATTCATGCTCGCCAAGCCAAGCATCACGCTCAAGCGCCACATCAAAGCGCCGCCCGCGAAAGTCTTCGCGGCCTGGACGCAAGCGGAAAAGCTAGTGCGCTGGTTCGGCCCGCACGAGACGCTGATGGAAACGATGAAGGCCGATCTCGATGTGCGGCCTGGCGGGAAATACCGCGCGAGCTTCAGGACGCAGGACGGCGAGTATCACGAGGTCGGCGGCGAATATCGCGAGGTGGTGCCGGAGCAGCGGCTGCAATTCACCTGGGCGTGGCACACGACCAAGGAACGGGAGTCGCTCGTGACCATCACGATGATGCCCGACGGGCAGGGGACGATGCTGACGCTGCTGCACGAGCAGTTGTTCGATCAGAAGGCGGCGGACGGCCACAAGCATGGCTGGACCGGCACGCTTGAGAAGCTGGCCGCCGTGTTCGAATGAAGGAGGAATGACAATGGCCGATACGCAAAGCACGCTAGGCACGCCGCGCGTTGAAAAGCGCGGCCCGATCCAGGTCGCAGGCGTCGCGCGGACCTATCGCTGCGACGGGCCGAACGACATTCCCGGCCAGTGGCAGAAACTCGCGCCATTCATCGGCCGCGTGCCGGCACAAAGGGGTAACGTCGCCTACGGCGTCGGCTCCGGCATGATCGGTAACAGCGAGTCTTATCAGTATCTTGCCGGTGTCGCCGTGAGCGACACGAAAGCGTTACCCGACGGCTTTACCTCGCTGGTCATTCCCGAGCGGACTTATGCCGTGTTTACCCATCGCGGGCGCGCGCAGGACACGCCGCGCTCAATGGGCGCGATCCTCTCGGAGCATCTGCCGCGCATGGGCCTTAAACCCGCGGGCGACATGGTCGAGAGCTACGACGAGCGTTTCGATCCGGCCACCGGCCGCGGCGAAATCGAGATCTGGATTCCGGTCAAGCAGTGAGTGTTACAGGGCGGCAGGAGAACGCGATGTCCGATTTCAGGCTTTATTACTCGCAGACGCTCAATCCGCAGAAGGCCTGCGCGGTGGCGAAGCATCTCGGCTCGCCGGTCGAGTTCGTGCGCGTTGAGCTTGGCAAGGGCGAGCACAAGACCGCGGATTTCACGGCACTCAACCCGAACCAGAAGGTGCCCGTGCTCGACATCGGCGGGCGCACGATCTGGGAATCGAACGCGATCATGTGCTTTCTCGCGCGCTTTGCGGGATCCGATCTATGGCCGCAGGACGAGCGGCAGGTCGAGGTGATGCGCTGGCTGCACTGGGACGCGCTGCATTTCCTGCCCGCCGCCGGCGAGTACTACTTCCAGTACGTCATCAAGCCGATGTTCGGGCTCGGCGAGCCGGACAAGGCGGCACTCGAAAAGGCAAATGCAGGCTTCAAGCGATACGGCGCGGTGCTGAACGAGCATCTCAAAGGCCGCCGGTACCTCGCGGGCGACACGCTGACGATTGCGGATTTCGCGGTTGCTGTGACGCTGCCGCACGCCAAGGCCGCGCATATTCCTGTCGCCGAATTCCCCGAGATCGAGCGCTGGCACGACCGGCTGAACGAGCTGCCGGCCTGGCGCGAGCCGTTTCCCGCCTTGAAGGCGGCGGCTTGAGCACAGAATTCGCAATTTCGATCAATCGAGATGTGTAAGCCATGACCATGCCCGCCAAACATGCAACGAGCCACGCGCCGGTCACCGAGACGGTGAATTCTGTCTCAACCGCAAACCGCAAGCGTGCGGTGGCGACGGTGGCGCTCGCCTTCGCCAGCGATCCCATGATGCGGTGGAGCTTCCCCGATCCCGAGCGTTATTTCGAGATCGCGCGCGACTTCATCGACGCCTTCGGCGGTCACGCGGTCGAGCATCAAAGCGCCGACGAGATCGCGGATTTCTCGGCGGTCGCCCTTTGGCTCCCGCCGGGTATCTCGCCGAACGGCGAGGCGATGGGCGCGATCATCGAGGCCAATATGCCCGTCGATCTTTTGCAGGACGGCGGCGGTCTGATCGAGCAGATGAACAAATTTCATCCGCATGAGCCGCACTGGTACCTGCCGCTGATCGGCGCCGATCCGACAAAGCAGGGCAGGGGCTATGGCTCGGCGTTGCTCAAGCACGCGCTCGCGCGCTGCGACCGCGACAAGCTGCCGGCCTATCTGGAGTCCAGCAATCCCGTGAATGTGCCGCTCTATCAGCGGCATGGGTTCGAGGTCATCGGCAAGATCCAGCAGGGATCTTCGCCGGAGCTCGTGCCGATGCTGAGAAAGCCGCGTTGAGGGGCTGAACAAATCAAACAAGTGAAGGAGTGAGACGATGAAAGTATCCGGACCGATTACGCCGTGCCTGTGGTTCGACAAGGAAGCCGAAGAGGCGGCGAAGTTCTATGTCTCGATCTTCGAGAGTTCGAAGATGGGCAAGCTCAGCTACTACAGCAGCGAGGGCAAGGATATCCACGGCAAGACGCAGGGCTCCGTCATGACCGCAGAGTTCGAGATCAACGGACAGCCGTTCACGGCGCTCAACGGCGGCCCGCAATTCAAGTTCAGCGAGGCGATCTCGTTCCAGGTGCAATGCGAGACCCAGAAAGAAATCGATTATTTCTCGGAGAAACTCACGGCGGGCGGCGGCGAGCAGGGGCCGTGCGGCTGGGTGAAGGACAAGTTCGGCCTCTCCTGGCAGGTCTTTCCGGCTGTGCTGATCAAAATGCTGTCGGACCCCGACCGCAAAAAGGCCGACCGCGTGACCAAGGCATTCATGCAGATGAAGAAGTTCGACCTCGCGGCCATCGAGCGCGCGTACGCGGACAAGGCTGCGTAAGCGAATTCAATCGGCGGCCGGCTTTACGCCGGCTGCCCAACAATCCCAAAGGAGATTTCAATGGAATACGTAGACGGATTTGTTTTACCGGTGCAGAAGAAAAGAATCGGCGAATACAAGAAGATCGCAAAACTCGCGTCGAAGATTTGGCGCGAGTATGGCGCGCTCGACTACCGCGAATGCGTCGCTGACGATGTGCAATTCGGCAAGCGCACCTCCTTCCCGCGCAGCGTGAAGCAGAAGCCGGGCGAGACCGTGGTGTTCGCGTGGATCACCTACAAGTCGCGCAAGCAGCGTGACGCGATCAACAAGAAGGTGATGAAGGACAAGCGCCTGGCGGCATTCGGGGACCCGAAGAAAATGCCGTTCGACATGCGCCGCATGTTCTGGGGCGGCTTCAAGACCATCGTCACCTGATTGCACGAAAAAGCAGGAGTAACTGTCATGCCCGCCGTCATTCCCTACATCACCGTCAGTAACGCCGCCGACGCGATGGATTTCTACAAGAAAGCCTTCGCCGCCACCGAGAATGCGCGGATGGGCGAGCCCGACGGCAAGAAGCGCATTTTTCACGGAGACATGACCATCAAAGGCGGCTCGGTCTTCGTGATGGACGAGTTTTCCGAGAAGGCACACACGGACGAGTGCGGCTCGGTCGCGGCGCCGTCGCCGGCCAAGCCTTCGGCGACTTCGATGGTTCTTCAATGCGAGGCGCCGGCCGACGTCGACGCAAGCTACAAGCAAGCCGTGGATGCGGGTTGTGTCAGCGTTTCGAAGCCGGAAGACACGTTCTGGAACGCGCGCTTCGCAGTGGTGTGCGATCCCTACGGGCACATCTGGATGTTCAACGCAGAACTGCCGAAGAAGAACTGAAGGACGACACAGGGCTCGGAGAAGGAGTGAGCAATGAGTCAGGCAGCAACTGTCTGCGAGCCCTTCGTCATCTCGCGCGTAGTCAACGCGCCGCTCGCGCGCGTCTGGAAGGCGTGGACCGAGGAGGCGCAGCTCAAACAGTGGTGGGGCCCGAAGGGCAACGACATCCTCTCGGTGAAGCTCGACCTGCGCCCCGGCGGGACGATGGTCTACGGCCTGCGCGCGCCCGACGGGCTCGAATATTGGGGCCGCTTTCTGTTCCGCGAGATCGTGCCGGAGAAGCGCCTCGTTTTCGTGGTGTCGTTCTCCGACCCCGAAGGCCAGGTCAAACGCAATCCCTGGGACATGGTCTGGCCGCTCGAAACGCTTTCCACCGTCGAGTTCAAAGATCTCGGCGGCAAGACGGAAGTGACCGTTCGCTGGACGCCGTTGAATGCGACGGACGCGGAAGAAAAGGCCTTCGATGCGGGACGCGATTCCATGAAGCAGGGCTGGGGCGGCACATTCGACCGGCTCGACGATCAATTGGACAAGTAGTGGAGTGATGGAATGTTGAAGACTCTCGGAATTATCCTCGGCGTGATCGTGCTCGTTGTCGCGGGCGTTGCCGCCTATGCCGCGGCGACGCAGCCCGACACGTTCCGCGTGAGCCGTTCGCTCGAAATCTCGGCGCCGCCGGAGAAGATCTACTCGATTCTTTCGGACTTCCACCGTTCACCGGAATGGTCGCCCTACGAGAAGCTCGACCCCGACATGAAGCGGACCCACAGCGGTGCGCCATCCGGCAAGGGCGCAGTCTACGAATGGGACGGCGACAGCAATGCCGGCGCGGGTCGGATGGAGATCGTAGAAGCCACCCCCGCGCAATCCATGACGCTCAGGCTCGACTTCGTTCGTCCCTTCGAAGCGAGCAATACCGTCGAATACAAGCTGCGGCCGAAAGGATCGGCGACGCAGGTCTCGTGGGACATGCACGGGCCGATGCCGTTCATTTCCAAGGTGATGTGCGTCTTCGTCGATCTCGACACGATGATAGGCAAAGACTTCGAGACCGGTCTCGCCAACCTGAAGACGCTCGCGGAGAAGTAATGGCGACGGGCAACGATCTGCGGCGGCTTGCGCTCGCTCTCGAAGGAACGACGGAAGCCCCGCATTTCGACCGGACGGCGTTCAAGGTTGCACGCATCTACGTGACCCTTGCGCCGGGCGGGAAGACGGCAAATTTCAACTTCAAGCCGGACGAGCAGGACTTGAAATGCATGACCGCGCCGGACGCCTTTATGCCGATCGACAATGCGTGGGGCCGGCAGGGCTGGACGACCGCGACACTGTCGGCACTCTCGGCGGCCGAACTGAAGGACGCACTCACCGTCGCCTGGCGCAACGCGCAACCGCGTCCAGCCGGGAAGAGAAAGAAGCGCTGATGTTCGCGAAATCTGAGGCCGGTCTGGAGCTAAGAATTGAGCGCATCATTCACGCGCCACGCGAAAAGGTTTTTCGTGCGTGGACCGATCCGAAGCAGGCGGTGCAGTGGTGGGGACCGAGGAGTTTTCCTGCGACGTT
The DNA here is from genome assembly GCA_025929595.1 of Xanthobacteraceae bacterium. GTDB lineage: Bacteria > Pseudomonadota > Alphaproteobacteria > Rhizobiales > Xanthobacteraceae > JAUSIF01. The sequence goes on along the minus strand of JAICQA010000007.1, from coordinate 7,909 downwards.
CCTTGAGATGGACGTGCGTACCGGCGGCGCGTGGGTCGGCCGGCTGCGCTCGGTCGCGGACGGCTCGATTCTCAGCCATCGCGGCGTCTTCCGCGAGATTGTCGAGCCGTCGCTCATCTCCTTCACGTTTCAATGGGACGAGGAAGGCGAGCGCGGCATGGAGACGCTGGTCACGCTGACCTTCGAGGACCTCGGCGGCAGCACGCGCTTCACGCTGCTGCAGACGCCATTCATCACGGCGGAAGAGCGCGACGGCCATGTCGAAGGCTGGAACAGCGCGCTCGACCGGCTGGAGAAATCGGTCGGCGCCCAGACTGCGCATGAAAAACACGACCGGGAATAGGAGCGGGGCATGAGACGAACATTCCATGGCTCCTGCCACTGCGGCGCCGTCGGCTTTGCCTGCGAAGCCGACCTTGCCGCCGGCACGAGCCGCTGCAATTGCTCGATGTGCATGAAGGGACGCTTCTGGAAGATCGTCGTACCGGCGAGCGACTTTCGTCTGTTGCGCGGCGGCGACGCGCTCACCGAATATCGCTTTCAGGGAGACACGGGCGCCGGCATCCATCACTATTTCTGCGCTACCTGTGGCATCAAGCCGTTCGGCGCGGGCGAGCACGAGGCGCTCGGCGGCAAGTTCTACGGGGTGAACGTCGCCTGCCTCGACGGCGTCACGGATGAAGAACTCGCGCAAGCACCGGTAGCTTTTGAAGACGGCCGCAACAATCGCTGGGGATCGGAGCCCGCGGAAACTCGCTATCTCTAAAAAGATCGAGACAGCCAAACTACGAACGGGACACGAAAAAGTATTGTCATGAATTCTAATTTCGCCAGAAACGCGATCGTCCTCGGTCTGCTCGCCGCCGTCGGCCCGTTCGCCATCGATATGTATTTGCCGGCGTTGCCAACGATCGCGGCCGATCTCGCCGCGACCACGGCGGCGACGCAGATGACGCTGACCGCGTTCTTCATCGCATTCGGCCTGAGCCAGCTCGTCTATGGCCCCGTCGCCGACATGGTCGGGCGCAAGCCGCCACTCTATTTCGGGCTCGCGGTCTTCCTGGCGGGGTCCATCGGCTGCGCCGTGGCGCCGACCGTGGCGTGGCTGATCTTCTTCCGTGCGGTGCAGGGCATCGGCGCGGCGGCGGTCATGGTCATTCCGCGCGCGGTGATCCGCGACCTGCACACGGGCCCGGAGGCCACGCGCCTGATGGCGATGGTGATGCTTGTCTTCAGCGTATCGCCGATCCTCGCCCCACTCGCGGGCAGCGCACTGATCGTGCCGTTCGGGTGGCGCGCCGTGTTTGTCGCGGTCGCCATCGCCTCGGTGCTCTCGATCGTGCTCACGGCGACTCTCCTGCCGGAAACCCGGCCGCCGGAGGAGCGCGTCCGCGCGAGCTTCGCCAGCGTCGCCGGCGGCTTCGGACAGCTCTTGCGTCACGGGCGCTTCCTCGGCCTCACCTTCATCGGCGGCTTTGCGATGGCGAGCTTCTTCGCGTTCCTCGCCGGCTCGTCATTCGTTTACATCGAGCACTTCGGCCTGACGCCAACGCAGTACAGCTTCGCCTTCTCGGCCAACGCCGTGGGCTTCATCGGAGCGTCGCAGTTCGCGGCGAGGCTCGGCGAACGCTTCGGCATGGCGCGCACGGTGTCGGTCGCCGTCTCTTGCTTCGCCACGGTCATGACGCTTCTGTTTGCCGTCACCGCGGCGGGCGTGGACAACCTCGCGGTCTTGATCGCGATGCTGTTCGTCGGCAACGCTTTCCTCGGCCTGGTCATTCCCACGACGATGGTGCTGTCGCTCGACGATCACGGGCCGATTGCCGGCATGGCGTCGGCGCTTGGCGGAACGCTTCAGATGCTCGCGGGCGGGCTCGTGATTGTCCTCGTGAGCTGGTTCTTCGACGGCACGACACTGCCGATGGTGGCGGCGATCGCACTGTGCGGGCTTGTGGCGCTCCTGCTTTCGTGGGTGACGCTCGGCCTGCCGCGCGCGCTGCCGCAGCCGGCCGAATAGGCGAGGGACAAATGCTGCTCGAGAAAAAGACCGCAGTCGTCTTCGGTGGCGGTGGTGCAATCGGCGGTGCAGCGGCGCGTGCCTTCGCCCGTGAGGGCGCGCGCGTTTTCCTCGCCGGGCGCACGCGCGCAAAACTTGAGAGCGTAGCGAACGAAATCCGGTCCAGTGGCGGCACGGCCGACATCGCCGAAATCGATGCGCTCGATGAGCGCGCGGTCGAGACCTACATCGACGCGGTCGCGGGCAAGGCGGGCACGATCGACGTCGTGCTGAACGCGATTGGCATCCTGCATGTGCAGGGGGCACCGCTCGCCGAATTGTCACTCGAAGACTTCGCGCACCCGATCAATGCTTACGTCCGGGCGCATTTCATCAGCGCCAAGGCCGCCGCGCGGCATATGGCAAAGCAACGCTCCGGCGTCATTCTGCTGATCTCGACGCCGGGATCGCGCCTGCCGGGCACCGGCTACCTCGGCTATGGCGTAGCTTGTGCAGCCAAAGAGGGGCTTTCCCGGTTGTTGGCGGCGGAACTGGCGCCGAGCGGCATTCGTGTCCTCTGCATCATGCCTCATGCCATTCCCGAGGCGTCCGCGAGGGGCTCGCATAGTCGCAAGGTCTTCGAGCCGATCGCCACGAAAGCCGGAATGTCGGTCAATGAGATGTTGGCCGGTGCGGCGGAGGGGACGTTGCTCAAGCGGTTGCCGACGCTCGCTGAAGTCGGTGACATGGCGGCGTTCATGGCTTCCGATCGCGCTGCCGCGGTGACCGGAACAGTGATCAATATGAGCAGCGGCGCGTTAGTGGATTAGGACCGCATAAGTTTCGGGGGCCAACCGAAGGAGCAGACTATGCTCGCCAATAAGGATGTCGCCGCCAACATTCCCGTGAAGGACATGGCGAAGGCGAAGAAGTTCTACGAAGACACGCTGGGCCTGAAGGAAGTCGGCCGGTTCGGCGACGAAGTGGTCACTTTCAGAAGCGGCAAGTCCGATATCCTCGTCTATCGCTCCGAGTTCGCCGGCACCAACAAGGCGACTGCGATGACCTGGACGCTCGGCGACGACATCGACAAGACGGTGAAGGAGCTGAAGTCCAAGGGCGTTTCGTTCGAGCATTACGACATGCCCGGTCTGAAACTCGACGGTGACGTCTATGTCGGCGACGGCATGAAGGTCGCGTGGTTCAAGGATCCAGACGGCAATACGCTCTGTGTTGTGAGTGGCTAGGCGGACCTACCGGGGTTTGCCCGATTGTCCCTGCAGCAGCGCGCCTGCGGCCAGGGCGAGGCCCATGACGACATAGGCGGTCTTCAGGGAGCGGTTGGAAACGACGTGTTCCCAACCCGGCGTCAGGCGGCGCGGCACGACTCCGTAGTCGACCGCTGCGGCGATCCCGGACATGGCCGCTGCGCGCGGCACGACGGCGAGAATTCCCCGCCGCCGTCTGCCGAGCCAGCGCTCAAAGAGATACGCCCAGAAGACCGCCGACGCATGGTGGGTCAGGTAGCCGACCAGCGTATGGGAGGCATCGGCCTTCCGCACGCGGCCGGCAGGCTTGCCGTGCAGCCAATGGCTCGTCGCGTTGATCGGCTGCAAGGCGCGCTTGCCCTCGCGCCGGGCCAGCACCGCAAGCGTGAGAGCGATCGCGACGCTCGCCAGGCCTCCTGAAATGTTCGCGCGCTGCAGCGTATTCATCGGGATCGTTGCCAGCAATCTTCTGACGATCCCGGGTCTCACGGCGCTACGCGCCGTTGGCCCGGGACGACGGCTAATTCTGCGGCTTTGCCCGGCTGACCGCAGCCTCGCCGGTGACCCGCCAGATGGCATTGCCGGCGTCGTCGGCCACGAGCAGCGCGCCCGATTGGTCGAACGTCACGCCGACGGGCCGGCCGTGCGAGATGTCGCCGTCGCCTTGCAGGAAGCCATGCAGCACATCGACCGGCATGCCCTGCGGCTTGCCGTCCTTGAACGCGATAAAGATGACGCGATAGCCCTCGAGGTTCGAGCGATTCCACGAACCGTGCAGGCCGACAAAGGCGCCGCCCTTGTAGGGATCGGGCAGCTTCGAATTCTCGTCGAAGGTCATGCCGATGGCGGAGGTGTGTCCGCCGAGGGCGTAGTCGGGCGTGATCGATTTCGCGACCATCTCCTTGTTCTGCGGCTGCACGCGGTCGTCGACGTTCTTGCCCCAGTAACTCCACGGCCAGCCGTAGAAGCCGCCGTCCTGCACCGAAGTGATGTAGTCGGGCGGCAGGACGTCGCCGAGTTCGTCGCGCTCGTTCACAGAGGTCCAGAGCACGCCGGTCTGCGGCTCCCAGCCCATGCCGTTCGGGTTGCGCAGGCCGCCGGCGAAGAGACGCGACCTGCCGGTTTCGAGATCGAGTTCGTGGATCGCGGCGCGGTCGGCTTCTTCCGCCTGGCCTTTCTCCGCGATGTTGCTGCCGGAGCCGACGGTCACGTAGAGCTTCTTGCCATCCTTCGAGGGCAGGATGTTGCGCGTCCAGTGATGGCCGACCTTCAGGCTCATCAACTTCTTGCCTTCGGCGACGATCTTCGTCTCGCCTTCCTTGTAGGGATACATGACGACGGCGTCGGTGTTCGCGACATAGAAGCGGTCGCCGATCAGCGCCATGCCGAACGGCTGATTCAGATTTTCGAGAAATACGTGCCGTTCGTCCGCGACCCCGTCCTTATTCGTGTCGCGCAGCAGCGTGATGCGGTTGGCGCTCTCGGAAATGGAACGCACCTGCCGCATGACGTAGTTCTGAAACATCGCTCGCGGCGACCAGGATTCCGACGGCGTGCTCGCGGCCTCGGCCGCCAACACGTCGCCGTTCGGCAGCACGTAGAGCCAGCGCGGATGGGCGAGGTCCTTGGCGAAGGCCTGCACCGTCAGGCCCTTGCCGGCGACCGGCTGCTTGCCCTGCGGCCAGGGCTCGACCCTGGCCCAGGCGATCGTCGGCAGGATGCCGCCCTTTTGGGGGTTGGAGACGTCGGGCGAGGGGCCATAGCCCGGTCCGGTCGGCCCTGCCTCCTGGTCCGCCTTGCCGGCGGCGGCTCGCTCCTGGGTCGCGGCCGGGACGACGGCCAAAATGGCGAGCATTGCGGTGGCTAGAGAGAGGGTGAGACAGGCGTGCGGCATGGCGTTTCCTCGCGCTACAGCAGAGGACTAACCGGGCCCGCGCATGAATGTTCCTATCCCGGCCGGGGCACTCGCCCATCCGTGAACCTCGCGGAAAATTTTCGATGGGGCGGCTGGCTGTCGTTCTCAGAGCGCCCCGCGACTGCCTAGAATTGCCGACAAGCCATAAAGGCAGAACACCGGGAGAGACGCCATGACGGGGACACTCAGCGGACCGTTTCGTGCCGACCATGTTGGCAGCCTGCTCCGGCCGCCGCGTTTGCAGAAGGCGCGCGACAAGGCGTTGCGCAAGAACATCACCAAGGAAGCGCTGCGCAAGATCGAGGATGAGAGCATCGCTGAGGTCGCGCAGATGCAGGAGAACGCGGGGCTGATGGGCATCACCGACGGCGAGCTCCGGCGCGAATACTGGCATCTCGACTTCCTCACCGAGATCGGCGGCGTCGAATTCGAGGAAGGTAACCTGCCGTTGCACTGGCACCGGCACGACGGCGTCGAACTCGAATGGGTGCCGCCGGAGGTGAAGATCACCGGCCGGCTCAAGCGCACGCATCCGATTCAGGTCAAGGACTTCGAATATCTGAAATCGACGACGAGCCGCACCGCCAAGGTCTGTATCCCGTCGCCCTCGATGATGATCGTGCAGGGCGGCGAGAAGGTGATCGACCGCAGCATTTATAAAGACCCCGAGCAGTTCTTCGATGATCTCGCGAAAGTCTATGCGGAGGAGATTGAGGACCTCGGCAAGGCGGGCTGCAAGTATCTGCAGCTCGACGACACCTTCCTCGCGTTCCTGTGCGACGAGAAGATCGGCGCCGCCTTCGGCCGCAGCAATGAGGATACGCAGAAGATGGCGCGCATCTCGGCGAAGCTGATCAACGACGCGATCAAAAACCGGCCGAAGGACATGAAGGTCTGCATCCACCTCTGCCGCGGCAACTATCAGAGTTCGTGGCTGAGCGAGGGCGGCTATGAGCCGGTGGCCGAGATTCTCCTGAGCGAGATTGGTGTCGACGGCTACTTCCTCGAATACGACGACGAGCGTTCGGGCGACTTCAAACCGATGCGCTTCCTGCCCAAGGGCAAGATCGCGGTGCTCGGTCTCGTTACGTCGAAGACCGCCGATCTTGAGCCCAAGGACATGCTCAAGCGCCGCATCGACGAGGCGTCGAAGATCGTGCCGCTCGAGCAACTCGCGATCAGCCCGCAATGCGGCTTCTCGTCCACGTCCGAGGGCAACGTCATTTCGCCCGAGGGCCAATTCCAGAAGCTCATGCACTGCGTGCAGGTGGCCAAGGACGTCTGGGGCCGGCTCGACGCGTAAGACTACACCGTCGTCCCGGACGCGCCGTCAGGCGCGATCCGGAACCGTTATCTGTATACTCGAACGGTCCCGGCTCGCGGCCTTGCGGTCCCGGCCGGGACGACGATGAATGAAAAACGGGGGAGACATGATCGCAGTCGTCGGAGCCACGGGAAACAGCGGACGCGCGGCCGTGAAGGAATTGCGTGCGCTCGGCGAGAACCCGCTGTGCGTCGTGCGCAATGCCGACAAGGCGAAAGACGTGCTCAGCGCAGATGCGCGCGTAGCCGTTGCCGAAGTCACCGACCGTGCGTCGCTTGAGAAGGCGCTGAAGGGCGTGGATCGCGTCTTCATCGTCACCGGCCACAATCCGCAGTCGGGCGAGCAGCAACTCAACATCGTCGAGGCCGCCAAGGCCGCGGGCGCGAAGTTCATCGTCAAGGTGTCGGGCGGAGCGTCGATGGCGACGGCGGATTCCGAAACGCCCGTCGGCCGCGGGCATCACATGGTTGAGCAGGCGATCCGCGAGAGCGGGCTCGGCTGGACGATCCTGCGGCCCGGCCTCTTCATGCGGAACGTGCTGGCGCAGGCCGCGCTGATCAAGAACGACAGCAAGATCGCACTGCCGTTCGCGCCCGACCTGCCGCTTTCCTTCGTCGATACGCGCGATGTGGGCGCGGTTGGGGCGCATGTCGTCAAGAATGCCGAGCGATACGTCGGCAAGACCATCGAATACAGCGGCCCGGCCTCAACCTATGCGGCCTTCGCGCGGGACTTCTCGGCGGTGCTGGGGCGCACGATCAACTATATCGGCGTTACCTTCGAGCAGGCGGAAGCCGCGCTCAAGGCGCGCGGCCTGCCCGATTGGCTGATCAACCATCAACTCGTGATCGCCCGCCTCGCCGCCAACGGCGGCTTTTCCCAAGCGCATCCGCAGCCGATCCGCGACATCCTCGGACGCGAGCCGATATTGACGCGGCAGTTCGTCGAGGACCACAAGGCGGCGTTTAGCTGAGCCACGACCTCATCCTTCGAGACGGGCGCTGCGCGCCCTCCTCAGGATGAGTTCGAAATTTTGCTCAAGCCTCGTCCTGAGGAGCCCGCAGACGCGAAGCGGCTGCGGGCGTCTCGAAGGATGAGGTGCCCAAACAAAAACCCCGCCTTGCGGCGGGGCGTTTGTTCTGAGCAAAGAGCGAAGCGTCAGGCTGGAATTCTTGCTTCGTCGTCGACCGGTTCGCGCAGCACGTAGCCACGGCCCCAGACGGTCTCGATGTAATTCTTGCCTTGCGAAGCGTTGGCGAGTTTTTTGCGGAGCTTGCAGATGAAGACGTCGATGATCTTGAGCTCCGGCTCGTCCATGCCGCCATAGAGATGGTTGAGGAACATCTCCTTGGTGAGCGTGGTGCCTTTGCGGAGCGAGAGCAGCTCCAGCATCTGATATTCCTTGC
>JAICQA010000437.1 GCA_025929595.1 Xanthobacteraceae bacterium | reverse complement strand
TTCCGCTGATCCGCTTTCAGAACGTGACCAAGCGTTTCGGCGACGTCACCGCGATCGACGGCCTTTCCCTCGATATCTATGAGCGGGAATTTTTCGCGCTGCTCGGGCCGTCGGGCTGCGGCAAGACCACGCTCATGCGCATGCTCGCGGGCTTCGAGACGCCGAGCGAAGGGCGCGTGCTCCTGGGCGGGCAGGACCTCGCCGGTGTCCCGCCCTACCGGCGCCCCGTGAACATCATGTTCCAGTCCTACGCGCTCTTTCCGCATATGAGCGTCGCCGACAACATCGCCTTCGGCCTTCGCCAGGAAAGCCTCCCGCGCGCCGAAATTTCCGAGCGCGTCAGCGCAATGCTCAAACTTGTGCATCTCGAAGGCATGGAGCGCAGGAAGCCCGACCAGTTGTCGGGCGGCCAGCGCCAGCGCGTCGCGCTCGCCCGCGCGCTCGCCAAGCGCCCGAAAGTTCTCCTGCTCGACGAGCCGCTCGCGGCGCTCGACAGGAAGCTGCGCGAGAAGACGCAGTTCGAGCTGATGGAAATCCAGGCGAGCCTCGGCACCACCTTCATGATCGTCACCCACGATCAGGAGGAGGCGATGACCGTCGCCGACCGCATCGCCGTGATGGATCACGGCAAGATCGTCCAGATGGGCACGCCATCCGAGATTTATGAGCAGCCGTCCTCGCGCTATGTCGCGGAGTTCGTCGGTGACGTGAACCTCATTGAGGCGACGGTGTCGGGTCGCGACGGCGGCGACGTATTGCTGGAAAGTGCGATCGGCTCGCCGCTGCGCGCGGTCGTCACTGAAAATGTCGTGCCCGGTGCGGCCGTCGCATTGGCGCTTCGCCCCGAGAAAATCCGCATCACCGTCCGCAAGCCCGGCGACGCCACGGAAAACATCGCACGCGGCGAAGTCACTGGCGTCGCCTATCTCGGCGACCTCTCGATCTATCAGGTGCGCCTCGACAGCGGGCAGGTGGTCAAAGCCGCGCGTCCGAACGTCACCCGCGTCGCCGAGCAGCCGATCGCGCGCGGCGACAAGATCTTCCTGAGCTGGACGCCCGAAGCCGGCGTCGTGCTGACGCGCTGAGCGCCGCCATGGCCGACGGACACAAACGCCCACATCCGATCGTCGCCGCGATCCCGTATCTCTGGCTCGCCGCGTTCTTCCTCGTGCCGTTCGTCATCGTGTTCCGGCTCAGCCTGTCGGATGACGTGCTGGCCCAGCCGCCGTATGCGCCGCTGCTCGATTGGTCCGCAGGCTGGAACGGTGTGCACGAATTTCTGGCGGGACTCGATTTTGAAAACTACGTCTTCGTCCTCAGCGACTCTCTCTATATCGAGGCCTACTGGCAGAGCGTCTGGATCGCCGCGCTTTCGACCGTGATCCTGATGCTCGTCGGCTTTCCTGTCGCCTACGGCATGGCGCGTGCGCCGCAAAGCTGGCGGCCGCTGCTGCTGATGCTCGTGATCCTGCCGTTCTGGACCTCGTTCCTGATCCGCGTCTATGCGTGGATGGGCATCTTGACGCGCGAAGGTCTGCTCAATCAGGCGCTGCTCGCGTTCGGCGTGATCGACGAACCGCTCGATATCCTCGCGACGAACGCCGCCGTCATCCTCGGCATCGTCTATTCGTATCTGCCCTTCATGGTGCTGCCGCTCTACGCCGCGCTCGAGAAGCAGGACGACACGCTCTTGGAAGCCGCCGCCGATCTCGGCGCGCCGCCGTGGAAGAGTTTCTGGCTCGTCACGTTCCCGCTCGCGCTGCCCGGTCTCGTCGCGGGCTCGCTACTATGCTTCATCCCGGCGGTGGGCGAGTTCGTGATCCCGGATCTGTTGGGCGGCTCCGACACGCTGATGATCGGCCGCACGCTCTGGACCGAGTTCTTCACCAACCGCTCGTGGAGCATCGCGTCCACGATCGCCGTGCTGCTC
>JAICQA010000206.1 GCA_025929595.1 Xanthobacteraceae bacterium | reverse complement strand
GTCCTGCGACTCGACGACAGGTTTGGGCATGCGCGCGAATGACGAGAATTCATCCACCATCCGGCCGATATCGCCGACCTGCCGAATGATCGTATCGGTGCACTGCTCGAAGACCTCACGATCCTCGATGACATTCTTGCCGAATTTGCGGCGCAATCGCTCCGCCGAAAGTTGAATCGGCGTAAGCGGATTCTTGATTTCATGCGCAATGCGCCGGGCTACGTCCGCCCACGCGGATGTGCGCTGAGCCGACACCAGTTCAGTGATGTCGTCGAGCGTCATGACATAGCCATGCTCGCTCTCCTGCGATGCCTCGCTCGTCACACGAACGTTGATCGTCCGCTCGCGCCCCTCACTGGTCAGCGTCACCGTGCCCTGCACCCGCAAAATTCCGCTTTGCGCCTGCTGAACCAGTTGATCGATCTCGGGAATCGCCTCCGCGACCGGTCTCCCGATCAGCACGTCTTCCGTCTGACCGATCAGTCGCTCGGCCGAACGATTCAGGATGGTGACCTGGCCATCGGGATTGAGGCCGATCACGCCGGCACCGACGCCGGCCAGCACCGCTTCGGTAAACCGGCGCCGCGCGTCGATCTGATCGCGGGCGCGGATAATATCGTCGCGTTGCGAACGCAATTCCTGTGTCATGGCATTGAAGCTGTCGCCGAGGCTTGCGAGATCGCCCTCTCCGCGCCGCACCGGCACCTGCACGAAGAGGTTGCCCGACGCGACAAGATCTGCGGCCGTGATCAGGCGGCGGATCGGCGCCACCAGCCTGTTGGCGAAATTCAATCCGAGCCAGACGGCAGACAGCAACAGGATCAGCGCGATCACGCCGTACATCAGCGCGAACGCGACCTGCACCCCGAACCGGCGCGCGTCGAGTCCTTGATACTCGATCACGCTCTCCTGCGTCTGCTGCAGATAACGGAGCACACGCGGGTCAACCGGCCGCACGATGTAAAGGAACGTATCCTCGTAGCCCTGAATCGGGATGACTGCATGCAGATAGTCGCCGCTCTCGGCGAGCGCGAGGATCGGATCGTTCGCGGTGGCGCGACGAAGATCGAGGGTTGGCGGGATGACGAACTCACGCCCGATATTGATTTCGGCACGCTCCACCAGTGTGTGGTCGCCCCGCACCATCATGGCGGCGGGAATGCCGCGCACCGCGGCTTGCCCGGTCAGGATTTGCCGAAAGCGCTCGCGGTTCTCGTCGAATGTTGGCCGCAGGCGCGAGATATCGTTGGCCAGGTTCTCGAGGTCGCTGCGCGTGGAGAACGAATAGTCGCGCACATAGGCCTGCGCGATTCCGACCGCGTTGGCCAGCATGCTGCGTGTGCGGTCGGAAAACCAGCGGTCGAGGCCGCGATCGAGCGTAATCGAGGCGATCACCGCGACAAGAATTGCCGGCACCACGGCCACCACGCCGAACAGCAGCGCAATACGTACATGCAGGTTCGCACCGGCGCGGCCGCGGCGCTTCGCCCGCAGGAGGCCGACAAACTCCCAGGCGAGCACCGCGATCAGGACGGCGGAGATCACGGTGTTGGCAAGGAGCACCGACACGACGACTTCGTGCGTCGGAGCGATGGGCGTCAGCCCGGTCAGCACCAGGAAGGTCACGAGCGCCGAGAGCAGCGCGAGCACGACGGCCGTCGGCGCAAACCACGACGTCCACGACCGCGGCGGCCGCGGGAATGGCGCCGAAGCCGCCGACTGACCGAGCTTGCTGCCGGACTCCGCGAGAGATTTGCTCAAGTGCAGCCCTTACCCCGACCGGTCGAGGCGTAATCGCCACGACCCTATGATGCCGTGCGACAACACTGGTGCAAAAATGTGACAGGAAGCGCAAGCCCCGATTTAAGGGCCTAAATCGAACCTACCGGCCACCCCTGACGATCTGCACATCGAGATCGCGGATCTTTTTCCGCAGCGTGTTGCGGTTCACGCCCAGAAGCTCAGCCGCCTTGATCTGGTTGCCGCGCGTGGCCGCCAGCACCGCCGACACAAGCGGAGTCTCCACTTCCTTCAGAACGCGATGGTAGAGTCCCGGCGGCGGCAGTTCGTCACCGAAACCGTTGAAATAACGCGCGAGGTGCCGCTCGACCGACGCCCCGAGGCTGTCCTCGGACAGCGTCTCCGAGAGCATCGGCACGGCCGGCTCGGCGAGTTCGGCGTCGATGATCGCCGCACCGATGACTTCCTGTGGATAGAGTGCCGACAGCCGCCGCACGAGGTTTTCCAGCTCGCGCACATTGCCTGGCCAACGATAGCGCTTCAGGCGCTCCAGCGCCGCCGGATCCAGTTGCTTGTGCGGGAGCCCCTCCCGCTCGACGAGCGAGAAAAAATGCCGCGCGAGATCGGGTACGTCTTCCGCCCGCTCGCGCAACGGCGGCAGGCGCAGCGGCACGACGTTCAGCCGGAAGAACAGGTCCTCGCGGAACAGACCCTGTTGAATGAGGATACGAAGATCCTTGTTGGAAGCCGCGATAATCCGCACGTCCGTTCGAATGGGCGTACGCCCGCCGACCGTCGTGTACTCGCCCTGTTGCAGCACGCGCAGCAATCGTGTCTGCGCCTCCATCGGCATGTCGCCGATCTCGTCGAGAAAGAGCGTGCCGCCTTCCGCCTGCTCAAACCGCCCCGGGTTGCGTGTATTGGCGCCGGTGAACGCCCCCTTTTCGTGGCCGAACAACTCCGCTTCGATCAGGTCGCGCGGGATCGCAGCCATGTTGATCGGCACGAACGGCCCGCTCCTGCGCTTGCCGTAATCGTGCAGCGCGCGCGCGACGAGTTCCTTGCCCGTGCCGGACTCACCCGCGATCATGACCGTGAGGTCGGTCTGCATGAGGCGCGCGAGCACACGATAGATTTCCTGCATAGCGGCAGATCGGCCGACCAGCGGAATGGTGGTATCGGCCTCTTCCTGCTTCGGCGCCGATTGCGCGCTGCGTTTCGGATCGCTGAGCGCGCGCCCGACGATCGCGATCAGCTCTTTCAGGTCGAACGGCTTTGGCAGATATTCATAGGCGCCGCGCTCCGACGCGCGCACCGCCGTCATGAACGTGTTCTGCGCGCTCATGACGATGACCGGCAACTCCGGCCTCGCCTTCTTGATCCGCGGCAGCAGGTCGAACGCGTTTTCGTCCGGCATCACCACGTCGGTGATCACCAGATCGCCATCGCCGTGGCTGACCCATCGCCACAGCGTGGCGGCATTACCGCACGACCGTACTTCGTAGCCGGCGCGTGAAAGCGCCTGGTTGAGCACGGTACGGATCGCGGCGTCGTCGTCGGCGACCAGAATGCTACCGGTCGGCATGCGCGGACCTCACGATTGGCTCGCCGGCTCGCCGCCGGCTTCGTTGTACATGGGCATCAGTACGCGAAACGTCGTGCGCTTCGGCTGGCTGTCGCACTCCACGATCCCTCCATGGTCCCCGACAATCTTCGCGACCATTGCAAGACCGAGGCCACTGCCCGTGGCTTTCGTCGTAACGAAGGGATCGAACAGATACGGGACGAGATCTTCCGGAACGCCCGGACCGTTGTCGCGCACGCAGAACTCGAGCGGCAGGCTGACGCGCGTATTTGTTCCCGGCGCCGTCAGGCGCACGCCGGGACGAAAAGCGGTCGAAAAGACGATCTCGCCCTCGGCCGTCTCGCCGATCGATTCCGCCGCGTTCTTCACGAGATTAAGGAAAACCTGCACAAGCTGATCGCGGTTTGCATAAACCGGCGGCAGCGACGGGTCGTACTCCTCGACGATGCGGATGTAGCGGGCGAAGCCCGAAATTGCGATCCGCTTCACGTGTTCAAGGACTGCGTGGATGTTCACGGCCTCGCGTTCGACCGGCCGCTCGTCGGAGAAAATCTCCATACGATCAACGAGCTTCACGATGCGGTCGGCCTCGTCGCAGATCAGCCGCGTCAGCGTGCGGTCGTCGTCATCGGCCGACTGCTCAAGAAGCTGCGCCGCGCCGCGTATGCCGGACAGTGGGTTCTTGATCTCATGCGCGAGCATGGCGGCAAGCGCGGTGACCGAACGCGCCGCCCCGCGGTGCGTCAGTTGCCGGTCGATCTTGTCGGCCCGCGAGCGTTCCTGCAGAACGACCACCACATGACCGGTCCGCTCCTGCATCGGTGCGACCAGAATGTCGACGATCCGCTCGCCGCCGTTCTTTGGCGTGCCGAGGTCGACGCGATACTCATTGACCGCTGCTCCCCGCGTCCGCACCTGATCGATGACGGTGAGCAACGGGCTGCCGAAGGGCACGAATTCTTTCAGGCGGTGTCGCCGCATGACCGGCGCGCCGACCTGGAAGAAATCCTCAGCGGCCGCATTGGCGTCGACCACATGTCCGTCCGGACCGACAGTGATGACGGGATGCGGCAGGGCGTTCAGCACGGCGTCGGCCATGCCGCCGCCGTTCGCCGGGTTCCGTTCCGCGCGCGCGACCGTCATGCCACCGATCTCCAGCCGAGATCGTCGAAGGCGTCCCCGATGCCGCGCAAAACGAGCACGGGATCGTTTTCCGACAGGAGCGCCGCGCGCCAGCCCTTCGCCCAGGCCGCCGTGCGACCGAGCGAAGCCGCCGCTGCTTCCAAGGCCCAGCCCACATGTTTGCGTGCTTCGCGCATGCCGCGCGCGCGGCCTGAATGGTGTAGCCAGGATTCGTAAAGTTCGAGCAGCACGTCACGCTGCACGTCAAGCATTGGATCGGCCGGTACCTCGCCGGTCGAGAGATATGCGCCGACCTGCCCCGGAAACCACGGACGCCCGCGAGCCGCGCGCCCGACCATTACAGCGTCGGCACCGGATGCCGCCAGCATCGCGCTCGCTTCGTCAAAATTCGTAAGATCGCCATTCGCGACGACAGGGATCGTCACCGCTTCCTTCACGCGCGCGATGGCCGGCCAGTCGGCTCGGCCCTGATAGAACTGTGCGCGCGTGCGGCCGTGCACGGTGACCATCGCGACACCCGCAGCCTGCGCGCGGCGCGCGAGCTCCGGCGCGACGAACGAGTGCTCGTCCCAGCCGAGCCGCATTTTGAGTGTCACCGGCACGCGCACGGCGGCGACTGTGGCCTCGATCAGGCTGACCGCGTAATCGAGGTCACGCAGAAGTGCCGCGCCCGCTTGCTGGCCGTTCGTGACCTGCTTGGCGGGACAACCCATGTTGATGTCGATGATGTTGGCGCCCGCCGCCTCCGCGATACGCGCACCTTCGGCAAGCCAGC
>JAICQA010000127.1 GCA_025929595.1 Xanthobacteraceae bacterium | reverse complement strand
GCCCGCACCACTACGCCATCGTCGACGAAGTCGACTCCATCCTGGTAGACGAAGCGCGCACGCCGCTCATCATCTCGGGACCGCTCGACGACCGCTCCGACTTCTACAACACGATCGACACCTACATCCCGAAGCTCTCCGCCGAGCACTTCGAACTCGACGAGAAAGTGCGCTCCGTGACGCTGACCGAAAGCGGCATGGAGTTTCTCGAGGAGAAGCTGCGCGAGGCGGGACTGCTCAAGGGCGAGTCGCTCTACGACATCGAGAACGTCTCCGTCGTCCATCACGTCAATCAGGCCTTGCGCGCGCACAAGATGTTCCAGCGCGACAAGGACTACATCGTCAAGAACGGCGAAGTCATTATCATCGACGAGTTCACCGGCCGCATGATGCAGGGCCGGCGCTATTCCGAAGGCCTGCATCAGGCGCTCGAAGCCAAGGAGCGCGTGCAGATCCAGCCCGAGAACCAGACGCTCGCCTCGATCACCTTCCAGAACTATTTCCGGCTCTACGAGAAGCTCGCCGGCATGACCGGCACCGCCTCGACCGAGGCTGACGAGTTCGCCGACATCTACCGGCTCGAGGTCAACGAAATCCCGACCAACCGGCCGATGGCGCGCGACGACCAGGACGACGAGGTCTACCGCACGGCCGCCGAGAAATACCGCGCCATCATCGCGCTCATTCAGGACTGCAAGGAGCGCGGCCAGCCCGTGCTGGTCGGCTCGACCTCGATCGAGAAGTCCGAGTTGCTTGCCGACATGCTCGTGAAGGAAGGCTGGAAGCAGCACGACTTCTCGGACGCCAACGCTTTCGCCGGGCTTTATACCGGCGACGACCGCGCAAAGATGTCGAAGGACTTCGCGGTCTTGAACGCGCGCTATCACGAGCAGGAAGCCTACATCATCGCACAGGCCGGCGTGCCGGGGGCCGTCACCATCGCCACCAACATGGCCGGCCGCGGCACCGACATTCAGCTCGGCGGCAACGCCGATATGCGCGTGCGCCAGGAACTCGGCGACATGGAAGCGGGTCCGGCCCGCGCCGGGAAGGAAAAGGAAATCCGCGAGGAAGTCGCGCGCCTGAAGGAGAAGGCGCTCTCCGCCGGCGGCCTGTTCGTACTCGGCACCGAGCGTCATGAAGCGCGGCGCATCGACAATCAGTTGCGCGGCCGTTCCGGCCGTCAGGGCGATCCGGGCACCTCGAAGTTCTTCCTGTCGCTCGAAGACGACCTGATGCGCATCTTCGGCTCCGACCAGCTCGGCGGCATGCTGACGAAGCTCGGCCTCCAGGAAGGCGAGGCCATCGTCCATCCGTGGATCAACAAGGCGCTTGAAAAGGCGCAGCAGAAGGTCGAAGCGCGCAACTTCGACATCCGCAAGAACCTGCTGAAATACGACGACGTGATGAACGACCAGCGCAAGGTCATCTTCGAGCAGCGCATCGAGCTGATGCGCGACGAGGACGTCGCCGAGACCGTTGGCGACATGCGCCATTCGGTGGTCGGCGATCTGGTCGCCAAGCATATCCCCGAGAACGCCTATCCGGAGCAATGGGACGCGGCGGGCCTGAAAGAGGCCGTGAAAAACGTGCTCGGCCTCGATCTGCCCGTCGACGACTGGGCCAAGGAAGAGGGCATTGCCGACGAAGAAGTGCGCGAGCGCATCACGCGGCAGGCCGACGAAGTCATGGCCGGCAAGGTTGCCAAATACGGCGCCGAGATCATGCGCTACGTCGAGAAGTCCGTCCTGCTTCAGACGCTCGATCATCTCTGGCGCGAGCATCTCGTGATGCTCGACCATCTGCGACAGGTCGTCGGCTTTCGCGGCTACGCCCAGCGCGACCCGCTGAACGAGTACAAGTCCGAGGCCTTTCAGCTGTTCGACACGCTGCTCAACCGCCTGCGCGAGGGCGTGACGGCGCAACTGATGCGCGTCGAGATTGTGAGCCAGGCGCAGCAGCAGATGCAGGAGCTTCCGCCGATGGAAGCGCACCACATCAATCCCGCCACCGGCGAGGACGATATGGCAATGGCCAATGTCGCGCTGGCCTCCGACGACGAGGTGGCTCCCGCCGACCGCGATCCGGGCAGCCCCGCGACCTGGGGCAAGGTCGGACGCAACGAAGCCTGCCCCTGCGGCTCAGGCAAGAAATACAAGCACTGCCACGGGCGGTTCTGACCGTTCTGCTAAGCTTCTGACGGTCCCGGCTCGCGCTCGCGCGAAGATGCGCTCGCTTGGTCGGGACGACGTTTAACTTAGCGGAAGGAGAAGCCGCCGCCGGTTGGGCGGATCGGTGTGGCGCCCGGCAAGGCAGCGGGCGGCGCGGGCTGTTGAACGGCCTCGGGCTCCTGCTCCCGACGCGGCGCAGGTGCACGGCGCGAAGCGCTGCCGAGCGAAGCCGCCACCGCGGGCTCCTGTTCGGGACGGCCCTGCGGCGCCGGCACATTGCGTGCGGTCGAACCCGTTACAACTTCGGTGCCGCTCGGCTGGCGGCTCGTCGCCACGGAGCGCGCGGTGGCGCCCTGCGGCGGGACACCGGCGGCGAAGGACTGGTGCGTGCCGCCGTCATGACCCGTCGTGACCGGCGCAGCCGGCACGAGATTTGAGAGAATCTTTGCGCTGCTATCGTCCGAATTACGCTTCTCTCGCGCCGCGACCGCGAGCGATTCCGGAATTTCGTACTCGGGGCACTTGCCCGTGGCGTCGAATGGCTGCGACGGGTCGAGCAGATGTGCGTTGAAGACGTAGCGCTTCTCGCAGACATCCACTTTCGGCGCGAGCTTGGTGAGCTCGAAATGATCGTAGCCTTCCTTCAGCATCCGCCAGAACGCCAAATTCGGATTCTTGCGGTGACGCGCCATGTTCTTGGCGTTCATGCGGAACGGAAACGCCTGCACCTGGAAGCCGAGTTGCCCGCCGTTGAACGAGTCGCGCGACAGCGCGTAGATTTCCTGCACCTGCTCGTCGGTCATCGCGTAGCAGCCTGCCGATGAGCAATCGCCGTGCACCATGAGGTGTGCACCCGTGCGCCCATGCGCGCGGTCGAATTCGTTCGGATAACCGAGATTGAACGCGAGGTGATAGCTGGAGCGCGGGTTCATCAGCTCGGGTGTGATGAAATAGAAGCCCTCGGGCGCCTGCCGGTCGCCCTGCTTGATTTTCGGGCCAAGCTCGCCGGACCATTTGCAGATCGGGTAGGTCTTCAGGAGCGCATATTTGCCGTCGCGCGCCTGTTTCCAGATCTCAAGCTCCGACTCTTCCTTGAAGATGCGCAGCAGAATGGGGGAGTCGAAATCCATGCCCTTCTGGGCAATCAACGCCATGGTCGAGGACGTGACGGGCTGCAAATGCTTGGGGCCGAAGGTCGGGCTCGCGACTCCGCCTTCGCCGATGCATCCGGCCAAAAAGAGCGAGCAGGCAGCGACCATGGCCGCGCCACGGACAGGACTGACGATACGACGGTTCAACGCGATACCCCTGAAACCGGACCTTTGGGCCACGCTCATTGGCTAAACCGTTACCCTTGACGACTCGTTACCGCAAGCAGCACGGCCTACGATGTCCTTATATTACAAGGATTTGAGGACCAGTCCCGCCCCAACCCCGGTTAAGGTTTAAAGATTGCGGCCAATTGCGAGGAATTTTTGTTGCCGCCGGGTCCGGATTTCGTCCGGGTTCAGCTCCCGCAGCGCCTCAAAACCTTCAGCCACCGCGTTTCCAACGGCTTGGATGGTCGATTCCGTATGCCGGTGGCCGCCGCCCGCGGGTTCCGGCACGATCTTGTCCACAACTCCGAGCCGCTCCAGATCCTGCGCGGTGATCTTCATATTGGTCGCGGCTTCCTGCGCCTTGGTCGTGTCGCGCCACAGGATCGAGGCCGCACCCTCCGGCGAGATCACGCTGTAGATCGCGTGCTCCAGCATCACGACGTGGTTCGCGGTCGCGATCGCAATCGCGCCCCCCGAGCCGCCCTCACCGATGATGACCGCCACATTCGGCACGCCAAGATTGAGACAGGCTTCCGTCGAGCGCGCGATCGCTTCCGCCTGTCCGCGTGCCTCGGCATCGATGCCGGGATAGGCGCCGGCCGTGTCGACGAGCGACAGCACCGGGATGCCGAAGCGGTCGGCGAGTTCCATCAGACGCACGGCTTTGCGATAGCCCTCCGGCCGCGCCATGCCGAAATTGTGGCGGATGCGCGCTTCGGTCGTTGAGCCCTTCTCGTGGCCGATGACACAAATGCTCTCGCCCTTAAACCGACCGAAGCCGCCGATCAGTGCTTCGTCCTCGCCGAACTTGCGGTCGCCCGCGAGCGGCGTGAAGTCGGTGATGAGTTGCGCGACGTAATCCGAGAAATGCGGCCGCTGCGGGTGGCGCGCGACCTGCGTCTTCTGCCAGGGCGACAGATTCGAATAGAGGTCCTGCAAGGCCTGCGCCGCCTTGGCCTCGAGACGCCCAACCTCGTCGCCGATCGAAACGCCGTCGTCGCTGGTCGAGAGCGCGCGCAGCTCTTCGAGCTTCGCCTCCAGCTCCGCCACCGGTTTTTCAAAATCGAGATAAGTGCGCATCGGTACTAGGTTATTTGCGGTTTCCCGCGGGCGCGCGAAGCTGCCCGCCGCCCCCCGTCAAGTCAAGAAGCCCAGAATGGCACGACTTAGCTGTCGTCCGCCAATGGGTGCAGGTCGCGCACCATGCTCTTCAGGCGCTCATCCAGCACATGCGTATAAATCTGCGTGGTCGACACGTCGGCGTGGCCGAGCAACGCCTGCACGATCCTGAGGTCCGCGCCGTTGGCGAGCAGATGGCTCGCGAAGGCGTGCCGCAGCACATGCGGGCTCATTTTGCGCGGCTCAATGCCGGCGGCGATCGCGAGACCCTTCAGTTCGCGCGCCACATGCTGGCGCGTCACATGTCCGCTGTCGCTGAAGGCGGGAAAGAGCCAGCGCGAGGTCTTCGTGCCTGCCTCGGCGGTGAGCTTGCGATAGTCCTGCATCGCGCGGCGCGCGGCGTCGCCGAGCGGGACCAGTCGTTCCTTACCGCCCTTGCCGCGCACGATGATGGTGTCGCCTTCCGCGCGCGCCGCCGTTGCCGGCAATGCGATCAATTCCGAGACGCGCAAGCCCGTCGCGTACAAAACTTCAAGCAGGCACAGG
Organism: Xanthobacteraceae bacterium; assembly: GCA_025929595.1. Classification (GTDB taxonomy): domain Bacteria; phylum Pseudomonadota; class Alphaproteobacteria; order Rhizobiales; family Xanthobacteraceae; genus JAUSIF01. The sequence continues at coordinate 2,397 of JAICQA010000127.1, read as the reverse complement.
AGCCGCGCCGCGCGCAATTTCTCCGCGGGCTTTGAATCTTTTCGCACGGCGTCCTGGGCCGTCGCGAGCAGCTTGCTCACCTGATCGATCGTCAGGATTTTCGGCAACGGCCGCCCGCGCCGCGGACCTTCGAGCACAGCGGCGGGATCGTCCTTGCGCTTGCCCTCGGCGTAGAGAAAGCGGTGCAACTGCCGCACAGCCGACAATCGACGCGCCACCGACGAGGAGGCGAGTTCGCGCCGGGCGAGCGCCGCGAGATAGGCGCGGATGTCCGCGGTCGTCGCTGCATCGACGTCACGCTTTTTGCCCGTGAGAAAGTTTGAATAGTCTTCGAGATCGCGGCGATAGGCATCGAGCGTATTGCCGCTCGCGCCGCGCTCGGTCGCCATCATATCGAGAAAGAGTTCGACCTCGTCGCTTGCCTGCTTTCGCCTGGGCCGCGCGCCGCTCACTTCCCGATCCTGTCCTGCGGAATGGTGACGCTCATGTCGCGCGGCTGCGGCTGCACCAGATTGGCGAGCGACCACAGGCCCGCATAAACGAGTCCGGCGAGGATGGCGACGACGGCGAAAAACCGGATCAGGCTTGGCATGGCGCGCTCAACGCGATTCGGGTCCCGCTTCCCGTGCTTCGATGGACCGCACAGCGCCGAATGGCAAGCGTTTCAAAGTTCCTCCGCCATCGCCGCGAGCTTCGAGACGGTGTTCATATTGCGCGCCGTGCCATCCTTTGCGGCCGCGATCCTGAGCTTCGACGTCCCCATGCCGTCGCCGTAATGAACATAGATTTCACGTTTGCCGAGGCCCAGCTCTTCGTCCTTCCGGCCGCTTACGCTCGCAATCGCGTCGCGCGACGGCGGCTTGTCGAGGAAGATTGCAACAACCCGGTTCGGGGCGCCCTTCGGAAACGGATTTTGCCTGACGATGCTCTTCATCTCGGCGGCCGTGCGAACCATTACCCCCACCTGCTTGCCGGCATACGCATGGAGCTTTTTCTCAAGCACCGATTTCAGCCGCGATTCCGTCAACGTGCTTCGCAACACGACATTGCCGCTCGCGATATAGGTCCGCACATCCGTGCAGCCCGCATCCCCACAAAGCTTCTTCAAATCGGTCATTGGCAGCTTGCCCGTCCCGCCGACATTGACGGCACGCAGCAGCGCGACAAACACGGCCATGACCTGCGACTCCGCTCATTTGACCGGCGCAGTATGGCGCGGATTCGCCCCTCATTCACCGTTCCCGAGCCCCGGCATTGCCCACCCTCCCGGATGCTGTAGGGTCCGCCGCGATCCAGGACGACCGCCGGAAAGCGATGAACAAAGCCGCAGAGCAGGTGCCGCAGGGCGTGGCTGAGGAACTGCGTGCGCGCCTCGGCCAACGCACCATAGCGCTCGTGGGAATGCCTGGCTCCGGCAAAAGTTCGATTGGCCGCCGCCTCGCGCCGCGACTCGGCCTTATCTTTGTCGATGCCGATGCCAAGATTGAAGAGGCCGCCGGCGGCATGACCGTCGCGGAGATTTTCACGGCACACGGCGAAGCGGAAGTCCGCGCGCTCGAAGCGCGCGTGATCGCGCGCCTCCTCGACGAAGGCCCTTCGGTGATCGCGACCGGCGGCGGCGCGCTGATCAACGACGGCACACGCCGACTGATCGCCGAAAGGTCGATTGCCATCTGGCTGAAGGCGGAAATTCCGGTGCTCATGCGCCGCGTCCGGCGCAAGACGGATCGCCCTTTGCTGAAGGGCAAGGATCCGGAATCGACGCTCAAGCAGTTGCTCGCGGCCCGCGAACCGCTCTACGCGCAGGCGCATATCGTCGTCACCTCACGCGAAGGACCTCACGAGACCGTCGTTGATACGATTGTCGAACAGCTCGAGCGCGTCCTTGCTTCCACCGAGGCGCGCTCATGAACGTCACCGACAAGATTTCCGCGTCCACAACCGTCAAGGTTGCGCTCGATGAGCGCAGCTATGACATCGTGATCGGCCGCAACCTGCTTGAGTCCGCTGGCGCCCGCATTGCCGCCCTTCGTTCAGGCGCCTCGGTCGCGATCGTCACCGATGAGACGGTGGCGAGCCTGCATCTCGCGACGCTTGAGCGATCGCTCGGCGGCGCACGGATTCGTCACGAGTCCTGTGTCGTGCCCGCGGGCGAAAGCTCGAAAAAATTTGAGACGCTGGAACGCGTTGTCGACGCGGTCCTCGCCGCGAAAATCGAGCGCGGCGACCTTGTCATTGCGCTGGGCGGCGGCGTCGTGGGCGACCTCGCCGGCTTTGCCGCCGCCGTTGCGCGCCGTGGCACCGACTTCGTTCAGATTCCGACGACGTTGCTTTCGCAGGTCGACTCTTCGGTCGGCGGCAAGACCGGCATCAATACGAAATTCGGCAAGAACCTTG
>JAICQA010000108.1 GCA_025929595.1 Xanthobacteraceae bacterium | reverse complement strand
GATCGGCAAACGCGAGTTGCGAGCGCGGTCTCGCATGTTAGGGTTTCGCGACCGTTACAATTTTCCGCATTGGAGCGACGATGGCCGCTGAAGTCCGCCTTGTGCCGTGCCTGTCCGACAATTACGCCGTGCTCCTGCGCGATCCGGCGAGCAATGCCGTCGCGGTCGTCGACGTGCCCGACCCCGATGCGGTGATCGCGGCGCTCGAAACCGAGCAATGGACGCCGACGCACATCCTGGTGACGCACAAGCACGCCGACCACATCCAGGGCATACCGGCCGTGAAGCAGCGTTACGGCGCGACCGTCATCGGTCCGCGCGCCGAGGCCGACGCGATCCCGACGCTCGACGTCCGCGTGGGCGAGCCCGATGTGGTCGAAGTGGGCGAGCTGCGCGCCAAGGTGTTCGACACACCGGGCCATACGGCTGGCCACATCTGTTACTGGTTTGAGAAGGAGAAGCTGCTCTTCTCCGCCGACACGCTGTTCGCGCTCGGTTGCGGCCGTTCCTTCGAGCGCCCTGCCCCGGTGTTGTGGGAGTCGCTCCTGAAGCTGCGCAGGCTCCCTGACGACACCCTCGTCTACTGCGGCCACGAATATACGCTCTCGAACGCGCGCTTCTCCGTGACCGTCGATCCGAAGAACGTGGCGCTGAAAACGCGCTTGGCGGAAATCGAAAAGGCGCGCGCCGCGAACAAACCGACCGTGCCCTCGACGCTCGGCGAAGAGAAGAAAACCAATCCGTTTCTGCGCGCAGACGATCCCGCGATTGCCGAGGCGATCGGCATGAAGGGCGCCGATGCGGCTGCGGTCTTCACCGAAATCCGCGAACGGAAGAATACATTCAGAGGCTGACCTAAAGGCGCAAATGCACGCCAAGCCGAAGCTCACAGCCTCCGACGTGATCCGGCTGCTCGACCTCAGGCCGCATCCCGAAGGCGGGCATTTCCGCGAAACGATCCGCGACCTGCATGCGTCGGCGAAAAGCCGCGCGCATTCGACCGGCATCTATTTTCTGCTGGCGGCGGGCGAACGCTCGCACTGGCACAAGGTCGATGCCATGGAGGTCTGGCACTACTACGCGGGCGCGACGCTGACGCTTGAAATTGCGATCGACAAGGACGGCCCGATCGAGCGCGTCAAGCTCGGCCCGGACCTTACCGCCGGCGAGCGCCCACAGGCGGCTGTGCCGCCGCATGCATGGCAAGCCGCCGAGAGTCAGGGCGACTGGACCCTCGTCGGCTGCACCGTGGCGCCGGGATTCGATTTTTCGGGCTTCGAGCTGGCGCCACCGGAATTCCGCCCCGGCCGCGATTAGTCCGCTCCGTCGTCAGGCGGCTCGCACTCTGTCGAGGAAGCCATCGACCAGGCGATTGAGGCTGGCAGCGGCCGCCGCCGAAGTCGCCGACGCTACCTGCACCTTCTCGGCGGCGGCTCTCGTGCGCGCGACGACGGATGCCAGCTCGCCCACAATGTCGGACAGCCCCGCGGTCGAGCCGGCGGCGCCGCGGATATTGTCGGAGATCGACGACGTGACCCGGCTCTGGTCGCTGACGACTGCCGTGATCGCTGCCGCGTGGCTGGTCGCTTCCCCGCTCGTCGCCGTGATGATGTGAATGGCGTCCACGACCTCGTTGGTGCGCCGGCGCACCTCGTTGACGCGCAGGGCGATATCGCCCGTCGCCTTCGCAGTTTGCGCCGCCAGCGACTTCACCTCCGTCGCCACGACGGCGAAACCGCGGCCGCTCTCGCCGGCCCGCGCAGCCTCGATGGTCGCATTGAGGGCGAGCAGATTGGTCTGGCGCGCGATCGTGTCGATGAACGAGGCGACTTCGCCGATCGTCTCGGCTGTTCGCCACAGACTGTCCACAGTCCGGCTGGCGTCCGTGGCCTGCCGCGACACCTCGCCGATCGCGCACTCCGCGCGTTCGACCGAGCCCGTCATGTCGCGAAGCGAGGCCGAAAGATGCTGCACGGCCGCCGCGATCCCACCGACGCTGCTGGAAACGTCGCGCGAGGTGGTATTCGCGCGGCTCGCCCCCGACTGCGTGTCCGAAGCCAGACCGGCGAGCTCTTCGGCCGCCCGCTCCATCTCCGCCATCGCCGGCCCGCCCTCCTGGAGCGCTGAAACCACGGCGCTGCGAAATTCCGAGATCGTCGCCTCGAGCCGCTCGCGCCGTGCGTCGCGCTCGGCCACGCTGCGGTCGCGCTCGATTTCCAGCCGGCGCCGCTCCAGCGCGTTGTCGCGGAAGACGGCAAGCGCCGAGAGAATTGCCCCGATCTCATCCGAGCTCGTCGCAGGCGGCACAGCACTGTCGATGTCGCCGCGCGCAATCCGGCCGACCGCCGCGATGGCCTTGCCGAGCGGCCGTCTGACTCCGAACTGAAGTACGACCCAGCCGAGCACCATGAGCGCGGCGACGCCCGCTACCAGCGCCGCAAGAATCGTGCGCTCTGCCTGCCTGGCGCGCCGGTCGAAAGCGAACGCGGCGGCGCGTGCCTGATCGGTCGCATTGGCGTCCGCCTTAAGCAGCAGGCGGCTCGCGCGCTCCGCGTGCCGGACGACCGCAACCAGATGAAACAGGAGTTCCTCGCGCTGCGCCTCGGCGATCTCCTCCTGCATTTCGATCCAGGCCCGGCTGACCTCGGCAATCGACCCGGCGAGGGAGGTGCGTTCGTCGGCGGTCAGCAGGCCGGGCAGCACCGGAGCGATCCGCTGTTCAAGCACGGCAAAGCGCTGCAGGGCTGCCTCACCGTCCGCAACCGCCTGCCGCTGTTCGTCGGGCGCGAGATCGAGCGCGAGCGTCGAGAGCGTGTTGGCGAACCGCAGTGCGAGCAGCGCCGCCTCATGCACGGCCTCGCCGCGCAGTTCAAGCTGACGCTCGGCCTCGCTGTGGCCGCGCACGGCCGCAAGCTCGCGCAGGCTGAAGCCGACAATCCCGGCAATCGCCAAGGCACCGCCGACGACGATGGCCATGATCCGTTGTCGAAGTCCGAGCTGCAGCAGCATGAAACGCGTCCCGCGCGGCGCCGGACGCGCTTCGGCGCCGCGGGCATCCGGCAAGTTCAGCTCTTGTGTTCTTCGACGACCTTGCCGGTCACAGGATGGAAATAGACTTCGATCCGCTTGCCCCCGGTATCGGTGCCGTAAATTTCGTAGCAGTTGCCGCTGGTGACTTTGAACACGCGGAATTTGTAGCCGAGCGCGGCGATTTTCTCTTTCATGGCTGCTTCACTCAGCCAATTCGCTTTCGGCTCGGAAGTGCAGTTAGGACCGGCCATCGCCGGCCCGGCGAGCACGGCAAAGGTCAACAGCAACACAACCCGGCGCATCGGCGTCTCTCCTCGGAGAAAAATGGTTGCAACGTACCGCCGAGCCTGCGTCGTGATGGTTAACGTCCGGTAAACCCCGCAGTCAGGCCGAGGCTCTTGCCGGAGAAATGCGGGGCGCGGCCGGTGCTGTCAGGTAAAATACTGGCCACCGTTCGCGGTCAGCGTCGAGCCGGTGATGAAGCCGGAATCGTCGTGCGCCAGGAAGACCACGCACCGCGCGATCTCTTCCGGCTCGCCCAGCCTGCCGACCGGAATCTGCGGCAGGATGTTCTTTTCCAGCACTTCCTTCGACACCGCCCGTACCATCTCCGTGCCGATATAGCCGGGGCAGATCGCATTCACCGTGATGCCCTTGCGGGCATTCTCCTGCGCCAGCGCCTTGGTGAAGCCGAGTTCGCCCGCCTTGGCCGCGGAATAATTCGTCTGGCCCATCTGGCCCTTCTGGCCATTGATCGACGAGATGTTGACGATGCGGCCGAAGTTGCGGTCGCGCATGCCTTCGATGACGTGCCGGCACATATTGAAGAGCGAGTTCAGATTCGTGTTGATGACCGCGCCCCAATGATCGGCCGTCATCTTGTGAAACATCGTGTCGCGCGTGATGCCGGCATTGTTCACGAGCACCTCAACGGGCCCGAGTTCGGCCTCGACGCGCTTCACACCATCGGCGCAGGACTCGAAACTGCTGACATCCCATTTGAACACCGGGATGCCGGCCGCCGACTTGAACTTACTCGCCGCTTCCTCGTTGCCCGCGTAGTTGGCGGCAACCGAATAACCGGCGCTTTTCAGATGAGTCGCGATGGCGGCACCGATTCCACGTGTGCCGCCTGTCACCAATGCCACTCGAGCCATTTATCCCTCCCGGTCCGGCGGCTCTTCTGTCGGAGCCGCACGGCATTCAACAATGCACGAGCGTCAGCGTTCCAGGCACATGGCAATTCCCATGCCGCCACCGATGCAGAGTGTTGCGAGTCCGCGCTTGGCGTTGCGCTTCTCCATCTCGGCGAGGAGCGTGATCAGCACGCGCGCACCCGATGCGCCGATCGGATGGCCGAGGGCGATTGCGCCGCCGTTCACATTCACCTTGGCCGGGTCCCAACCCATGTCCTTGTTCACGGCGCAGGCCTGCGCGGCAAAGGCTTCGTTCGCCTCCACTAGATCGAGATCGTCCGGCTTCCAGCCTGCCCGCTTCAGCGCCGCGCGCGACGCAGGAATCGGTCCCGTCCCCATGATCGACGGATCGACGCCCGCCTGCGCCCAGGACACGATGCGCGCGATCACCTTCTTGCCTTCCCTGGCCGCATCCGCGCCCTTCATGAGGACGACGGCGCCTGCGCCGTCGTTGATCCCCGACGCGTTGCCGGCCGTGACCGTGCCTTCCTTGTCGAACGCCGGACGCAGCTTGCCGACCGCTTCCATCGTCGTGCCGTGGCGCGGATACTCGTCGCTGTCGACGACGGTATCGCCCTTCTTCGACTTGATCGTCACCGGCACGATTTCGTTCTTGAACTTGCCAGCCTTCTGCGCCGCCTCGGCCTTTTGCTGCGAGCCGACGGCAAATTCATCCTGCTGCTGGCGCGTGATCTGCCACTGCTTGGCGACATTCTCCGCCGTGTTGCCCATGTGATAGCCGTTGAAGGCGTCCCACAGCCCGTCCTTGATCATGGTGTCGATCATTTCGAGCGAGCCCATCTTCGTGCCGTTCCTGAGATGCGCGCAGTGCGGCGCCTGGCTCATCGACTCCTGGCCGCCGGCGACGACGATCTCGGAATCGCCGTTGAGGATTGCCTGATAGCCGAGCGCCACCGCGCGCAGTCCCGAACCGCACAACTGGTTGACGCCCCACGCCGGAATCTCGACGTCGAGTCCGGCCGCAATCGACGCCTGCCGCGCGGGATTTTGTCCCTGTCCTGCGGTGAGGATCTGGCCGAGGATCACTTCGCTGACGCGTTTCTTGTCCACGCCCGCGCGCTCCAGCGCCGCCTCGATCGCGACCTTGCCGAGATCGTGCGCCGGCAGCGACGATAAAGCTCCGTTGAATGCCCCGACCGGCGTGCGCGCCGAACCGACAATGACGACCTCATCTTTCATGGGAATCTCCTGTAACGGCGCACCGGACGCCTCTTGTTACCATCGTTGTTAGGGCCGGAGTGCGATGTCAATATGAAGCGACATGCCGCGCACGCGCATGGCTCGTTTGCCGTGCATTCACAAATGGGTAGCCCGCCCCCACGAAACGTCCTAAGGTCCGGGCCTATTTTGCAGGCAGCGCCAACCCGGGAACCGCAGCGAGACATGGCGAAAAATCAGGAACCGGTCACGATCAAGAAATACGCCAACCGGCGGCTCTACAATACCGGGACGAGCACGTACGTCACGCTCGAAGACCTCGCGGTCATGGTCAAGGACGGCGAGGACTTCGTTGTCTATGACGCGAAGACCGGCGAAGACATCACGCGCTCGGTGCTGACCCAGATAATTTTCGAGCAAGAGAACAAGGGCCAGAATCTGCTGCCTATCACGTTCCTGCGCCAGGTGATCCGTTTTTACGGCGACAGCATGCAGATGCTGCTCCCGCGCTATCTCGAAGTGTCGATCGACAGCTTCACGAAGGAACAGGAAAAATATCGCGAGCAGATGTCGAAATCCTTCGGTGTCGGAGGATTCAACCTTCTGGAAGATCAGGTCCGCCGCAACATGGAAATGTTCGAGCGGGCTTTTGCCATGTTCCTGCCCTTCGCCCAGAAGGAAGGCACGCCGGGCGAGGCGCCGGGAGGCGAGCAGGACATCGATGAACTGAAGCGTCAGGTCGCCGAGATGAACAAACGGCTGGAACGCCTGACCGGCGGCGACAAGTAAGCCTTACGCGGTCGCGCGCGCGACGCCTTCTTTGATGACCGTCTGCACGTTCGGCTTTGTCGCGGCGAGCCCCACCAGCGCGCCCTGGAAGTAGTCGCAGCCCCACTCGATCAGCCACGCCGCGGCTTCCTCGCTTTGCACCCACTCGGCGACCGTCTCGAGCCCAAGTTCGTGCGCAAGCTCGAGAAGTGCCCGCACAAACGCGCGGTCGTCCGGGGCGTATTCGAGGTTCGCGACGAACGAGCCATCGATCTTGACCATGTCGACGCCGAGCCGGCGCAGATTGCGGAACGAAGAATAACCCGCGCCGAAGTCGTCGATTGCGACTTTGCAACCGGCGCCCTTCACATGCGCGACGAAGCGCCGTGTCGCCTCCACGTCGCGGATCGCCGCGGATTCGGTGATCTCAACGATCAGCCGCCCGCCGATGCCACCGCGCATTTCCGCCCCGAAAGCCGCGAGCCAGACCGGGTCGTGGACCGTCGAGGCCGAGACGTTGAGCGAGCAGCGCATGGCGGAATCTTCGCGCAACTCGCCCGCGGCCAACTCCAGCACTCGATGGTCGATCATCCGCACCAGATCGAGCTTTTCCGCCACCGGCACGATCGACATGGCGTCGATTTCCGCGCCGTCATGATCGAAGAGCCGCACGAGGCATTCGCGGAACGCGAGTTCCCGGGTCTTCGCGTTGACCACCGGCTGAAACGCCATCGAAACGCGCCGGTCGTTGAGCGCCGAGACGATCACATCGGTCTGCCGCAGATTTTCTTTCCGCCGCGCTTCGCTCTCGAGACTTGGCGCATAGGCGCGGAACGTGCCGCGTGCGGCGCCTTGCGCGAGATCGAGCGCTTCCTGCGCGCGTCCCATGACTTCCGCGACGGTGCGCGCGTGGCGCGGCGCGATTACGCCGCCCGCCGTCACCGAGATTGCAACCGGGCCGACCGCGGTTTCGAGCGGCGCTTCGCGTACGGCGTTGACGAAACGCGCAGCCGCGACCGCGAGAGCTTCCTCGTCGCATTCATGCAGGATGACGCCGAACTTGTTGCCCGAGAAACGGCCGAGTGCATCCGAAGTGCGCATGACCGAGCACAGCCGCTGCGCCACCATGCCGATCACCTGGTCGGCGAGATCGAAGCCGTAGCTGCGGTTGACGCGGCCAAGATCGTCGATGCCGATGAGCAGGAAGCCGAAGCTCGTTTGCTTGTGCGAGCCGCGCGTGAGCGACTCTTCCATCGCCTGCACGAGCCGCGAGCGGTTCATGCTGCCGGTGAGCGAGTCGATCGCAGTCGACTGAAGCAACTGCTGTTCGCGCCGATGGCGCTCCGTGACAATGCGTATGACGCCCGCCGCACGCGCGGGATTGCCCATCTTGCCCGCATACCAGCGACCACAGTCTTCGACCCAACACGACTCCGCCTCGCTCGCCCGCTTCAGGCTGTAGCGAAGCTCGTAAGGGACGCCTTCACCGTCGTCACGGCCCGCGGAGCCGAACACGGCGTCGTAGCGGTTGAACGGATTTTCAGGATCGAGGAGCGCGGCAAACAGCCGGCCCGATGAAATCTCATCGAGCGATGTGACGCCGACGAGGTCGGGCGCATTTGCGCTCCACACCAGCCGGTCGTTTGCTGCATCCCAGGCATAGGCCGCTTCCCCGCCCATGGTCGCGAAGATCGCGGCAACGTCTTCGGCGCCAAGTGCCGTGGCGGATTCGGAAGCAGGAATGGGTGCGCGCTGCTCGAACGAGTTGTTCACGATGGCACGTCGCTCCCTGGAACTTCCGAGCCTTTAGCGCGTAGCCCGTTAACGCCGGGTGATTGGCCCGGCCTCGCATTTGCAACGTCCTCGGCAGCAGGCTCCGGCCTGTCCCAAAACGAGACGGACGATGCGGATTTCAGCGAGTATCAGTAGCGGCTTGGGCCTCGACCGGCGGGATCAAACACCCGCCCCGGTGCGGCGTGCCGAAGGGCTACCCCGCAGCAACTTGCCCGCCGTCATCGAGCGGGCCGCACCGCACCGTCAGACGGCTCCCCAATGCCGGCCCGTGGCCGCGCTGGTCGCGCAGCTCGTTGCGCATACCGAAGACATGCCTGCAACGCGCGTCCTGCGCCGCGCGGACGCCGGCTACGGCGCAAATGCCTATCAATCGGTTGCGGAGCTTGGCCCGAGGTTCGACGCGCACACCGCGCGTGTGATCTGACCGTCTAGACCAGATTGTCGGG
>JAICQA010000443.1 GCA_025929595.1 Xanthobacteraceae bacterium | reverse complement strand
GGCGGCTGCGAATTAGTCGACGGGTTCTTCAAGCCGCTTCGCGCGCGGCAGCCGGGCCGTCGAGCGGAAGCCGGATGATCACGCTCGTGCCGACATTCACGACCGAGCGAATGCGCATCTGGCCGCGATGCAGTTCCACGAGCGACTTGGCGATGGCGAGGCCGAGGCCGGAGCCGGTATGCGTTTTCGTGACGTGGCTTTCCACTTGCTCAAACGGACGCCCGAGGCGGCGCAGCGCCTCGCGCGAAATGCCGATGCCGGAGTCCTCGATCATGAGAAGCGCGTAACCGCGCGATTCCCTGGCGCGCACGGCCACGCGGCCGCCTTCCTCGGTGAATTTCACCGAATTGGCGAGCAGGTTGAGGAGAATCTGCTTCAGCGCGCGCCGGTCGCAACGCAGCGACAGGCTTGCGGCCACGTCGGAGTCGATGCGGATGCACTTTTCTTCCGCCTTGACCGACATCACGCGCATCGCCTCGGCGACGATCGAGTCGAGGTGCATATCCTCGAGATCGAGCCGAAGCCGCCCGGCCTCGATTTTCGACATATCGAGGATATCGTTGATGACGTCGAGGAGATAGCGGCCACTGTCCATGATGTCGCGGCAGTATTCGTGATACTTCTCCGCGCCCAGCTCGCCGAACATGCCCGACTCCATGATCTCGGAGAATCCGATGATCGCATTCAGGGGCGTGCGCAGCTCGTGACTCATATTGGCGAGGAATTCGGACTTGGCGCGGTTGGCATCCTCGGCGCGGTTGCGCTCGTCGGAATATTTCTGCGCAAGCTCCGCAAGCTGCTGCGCCTGGATTTCCAGCGCCTGCTGCGAATGGCGCAGATCGACGATGGTCGCCATCTGCCGCTTTTCGCTCTCCATCAGACGCTCTTCGTGGCGCTTCAATTCCGTAATATCGGTGCCGACCGAAACGAAGCCGCCATCCTTGGTGCGACGCTCGCTGATCTTGAGCCAGCCCCCGTCGCCGATCTGCGCCTCGTAGGAGCGCGCGCCTTCTTCCGGGTTATCCGAGCGAAGCGGCGTCAGCATGAGCGGTTTGCGGCCGGCCGCGGTCACGTCCGCGAAAGTCGTGCCTGGCTGCGTGAGCCGGTCGGGCAGGGCGTAGAGCTGCTGGAATTTCGAGTTGCACAGCACGAGCCGGTCGTCGGCGTCCCACAGCACGAAGGCTTCCGAGATCGACTCCACCGCGTCGCGCAGCCGTACGTCGGCGGTGGCCGTCCGCTCGGCGAATTTCTTTTCCTCGGTGATGTCGACGGCAATGCCGATCACATGCGCGCCGTCGGCCCGATGCACGAGCTCGGCGCGCGTCCGCAGCCACACCCAGTCGCCGCTCGCGCCGCGCATGCGGAAGGAGCGGTCGATACATCCGTCGGCCGTTTCGGCAAGCTGCGTCGCGATGGCGTAGAGGCTGCCGTCGTCGGGATGGACGAGGGCGTCCACTTCCCCGAAGGCGAGCAATTCGTCGCGCGGCGTGCGCGCCAGAATCTCGAACATGGAGTCGGACCAGTAGATGCGGCCGCTCGCGAGATCCCAATCCCACATGCCGCTGCGCCCGCGATTGAGCGCCGTATCCATGCGCGCGCGCTCGAGCGTAAAGATTTCGTCGGCCTCGCGCGCTCGCGCCGCCTGCCAGTGGAAGGCAAAGCCGAGGATCAGGAGCACGAAGCCGGTGGTGGCGACGAGGGTGACGGTGATGGTGGAGTCCGCCACCCAGCGCGCGAGTGCGGCGGGCTTCGGCTGCAACACCGCGACTTGGCCGAGCGGGTGTTCAAGGTCGCGCACGGCCGCGAACGACTCCGTGCCGTTCGGCAGGATAAAGGAGAATGCGTCGCCGCCGCTGGCGAAGGCCGCGAGCGCCCGGCTGGCGCCG
>JAICQA010000171.1 GCA_025929595.1 Xanthobacteraceae bacterium | reverse complement strand
TCGTATCCCGGGCTTCCGCGGCGGCGACAACAGCGGGCCGTCTTCAAGCCCGGTGCCCAGTCGCGGTACCGGCGGTGACCTGCCGGTGCGTTTCGCCAAGGGCGGGGCGGTGCCGGGTGACCGCATCGTTGGCATTCTGTCGCCCGGCGAGGGCATCACGATCTATCCAATCCAATCGCCCGCGCTGAAGGAATTCGACGACGAGCCCGAACGTTGGCTCGATGTGCGCTGGGATATCGACGACGGTGCACCGCGGCGCTTTCCCGCTCAAGTGATGGTGCATGCGTCTAACGCGCCTGGAACGCTGGCGCAGATCGCGCAGGCGATCAGCGAGCACGGCGGCAACATCGACAACATCCACATGTCGCGCCGCTCGCCCGACTTCACCGAAATGACCATCGACGTCGAAGTGTACGACCTGAAACATCTGACCGCGATCATCGCGCAGCTGCGCTCGCGGCCCGTCGTGGCTTCCGCCGAGCGCATCAATGGCTGAATTGAAACCGATCCGGCTCGGCGTGAACGTCGATCACGTCGCGACGCTCCGCAATGCGCGGGGTGGACGTCATCCCGACCCGGCGCGTGCGGCTGCGGCGGCTGTTGCGGCGGGGGCGGACGGGGTCACGGTGCATCTGCGTGAGGACCGCCGTCATATCCGCGACGACGACGTGCGGCGGATCAAGACAGAGGTAAATGCGCCGCTCAATTTCGAGATGGCAGCTACCGAAGAGATGCTGCGAATTGCGCTGCAGGTCGATCCGCATGCTGCTTGCATCGTCCCTGAGCGGCGCGAGGAGCGCACAACCGAAGGCGGGCTCGATGCGGCTGGGCAGCATAATCATCTCGCGCCGATCGTGGCGAAGCTCTCCGATGCCGGCATTCGCGTTTCGCTTTTTGTCGCCGGTGACGAGCGGCAGGTGGCGGCCGCGGCTAGGCTGCGTGCGCCGGTGATCGAGATTCATGTCGGCGCCTGGTGCGAAGCGGTGGTCGACGGTCACAAGCAGGCAGCCGAGATGGAGCTTGGCCGCATTGTTGCGGCAGCACGCCAGGCCGCCTCGCTGGGGCTTGAAGTTCATGCGGGACACGGCCTCGACTTTGCGACTGCGGAAACGATTTCGGCCTTACCTGAGATCGTCGAACTGAATATCGGGCACTTTCTCGTAGGCGAGGCGGTGTTTGTGGGACTTGAGCAGTCCATCCGCCGCTTCAAGGCGGCAATGCAGCGGGGCCGTGCGCGGGCCGGAGCGGGCGCATGATCATCGGCCTCGGCTCCGACATGACCGACATCCGCCGTATCGAGAAAGTGATCGGGCGGCATGGAGAACGCTTTCTTGAGCGCATCTTCACGGAGACCGAGCGGGCGCGCGCCGAACGGAAAGCGAAGAGCGTCGAGACTTACGCAAAACGTTTCGCGGCGAAGGAGGCCTGCGCGAAAGCGCTTGGCACCGGCATCCGCGGCGGCGTGTGGTGGCGCGACATGGGCGTCGTGAATTTGCCATCAGGCCGGCCGACCATGAAGCTCACCGGGGGTGCGCTGCGGCGCCTGGAGGCCATCACGCCAGAAGGTCACGAGGCACGAATCGACCTGACGATCAGCGACGAATGGCCGCTGGCTCAGGCGATGGTGATCATTTCCGCGCTGCCCAAAGCGGGCAGCTGACCTGCATTGCCTCGCCCGGCTTGGGCGTTTATACGCGAGTTTTCAAAGTTCATGAGCATGGCCACAAAACAGAAGCAGGAAAGCGGTTTCGCAGAGACCGTGCGCGTGATCTTTCACGCGCTGTTGATCGCATTGATCATCCGCACATTCCTTTTCCAGCCCTTCAACATTCCGTCCGGCTCGATGAAGAACACGCTGCTGGTCGGCGACTACCTGTTCGTGTCCAAATTTTCCTATGGCTACAGCCGCTTCTCGCTGCCGTTTTCGCCGAATTTGTTCGAGGGGCGCATCTGGGAAGGTGCGCCGAACCGCGGCGATGTGGTGGTGTTCAAGTTGCCCAGGGATGACTCGACCGATTACATCAAGCGCGTGATCGGCCTGCCCGGCGACAAGATTCAGATGATCAAGGGACTGTTGCACATCAACGGCGAGCCGGTGAAGCGTGAGGCATTGCCTGCACTGCGGTTGGACGATCCGGAATTTGGCGGTCAGCCCGTGCGCCGCTGGCGCGAGACGCTGCCGAACGGCGTAACCTACGAGACGCTTGATCTCGTCGACAATGGCTTCTACGACAACACGCCCGTCTATGAAGTGCCGCCCGGCCAGTACTTCATGATGGGCGACAACCGCGACAATTCCACCGACAGCCGCGTGCTGGCGCAGGTCGGTTATGTGCCGCACGAAAATCTCGTGGGACGCGCGCAGATTATCTTTTTCTCCATCGAAGACGGGCGAGCGGCCTGGGAAATCTGGGCCTGGCCCACGTCCGTGCGGTGGAGCCGGCTGTTCACGCTGGTGCGATGAAGCGGAAGAAGTCCACTTCCGCGCTTGAAGAGCGGATCGGATACCGCTTCGCCGACCCGAAACTGCTCGAACACGCGCTGACCCATGTGAGCGGCGTCGGCGTGCGCAGCAAACGAACCGACAGCTATCAGCGCCTCGAGTTTCTCGGCGACCACGTGCTCGGGCTCGTAATTTCCGAGCTCCTGTTTCAGTCTTTCCCGAAAGCGGAAGAGGGTGAACTCTCGCGGCGGCTCGCCGATCTCGTACGACGCGATGCCTGCGCGGAGGCCGCTGTCGCGATGGACCTCGGTCCGCACATCAGGCTCGGCAATAGCGAGGCCCAATCAGGCGGGCGGAAGAAGGCGGCGATCCTCGCCGACGTTTGCGAGGCGGTGATTGGTGCGACGTTCCTCGATGGGGGCTATGAGGCCGCGTCGAAGCTGATCGATAAATACTGGCGCGGGCGGATGCTGGAGCCGCATCGTCCGCTACGCGACGCGAAAACAATGCTGCAGGAATGGGCACAGGGACGTGGGCTGCCGCCGCCGCTCTATCGCGAGATCGATCGTCGCGGGCCGGACCACAAGCCGGAATTCAAGATCAGCGTCGACTTGCCGGGCTTCGCCGCAGCCGAGGGGCGCGGCAGTTCGAAGCGCGACGCGGAGCAGGCCGCTGCGGCCGAGATGCTGACGCGCGAGAATGTGGGCGCCAAGGCCAAGGCAAAAGCGAAGACAGCCAAGGCGGTCAAGGGCGCGAAGGCCAATGCCTGAGACGGCGAATACGCGCTGCGGCTTCGTCGCGCTCGTCGGCGCACCGAATGTCGGGAAGTCCACGCTCGTGAACCAGCTCGTGGGCGCTAAAGTCTCCATCGTGACGCCGAAGGTGCAGACCACGCGCAATCAGGTGCGCGGCATCGCGATCTTTGAGAACGCGCAGATCGTGTTCATCGACACGCCCGGAATTTTCGTGCCGAAGCGCCGCCTGGACCGCGCGATGGTGAAGGCGGCCTGGGCCGGCGCGGGTGATGCCGACCTGATCGCGGTGCTGATCGATGCCAAGAAAGGGTTCGACGAGGAGGCGCGGGCGATCATCGGGAAGCTCGGCGAAGCGCGCGGGAGCAAGGCGCTCATCATCAACAAGATCGACCTCGTGCCGCGCGACAGTCTGCTCGTGATGGCGGCGGAGGTCGACAAGCTCGGGATTTTCGATCGAATTTTCATGATCTCGGCCGAGAAGGGTGACGGTGTGCCGGACGTGCTGCGCTATTTCGCGGAAGCGGTTCCGCCCGGGCCGTTCCATTATCCTGCCGACGAGATCACCGACGTGCCGATGCGCCTCATGGCTGCCGAGATCACGCGCGAGAAGGTCTATCTGCGGCTGCACGAGGAACTACCCTATCAATCCACGGTCGAGACCGATTCGTGGAAGGATCTGAAGGACGGCTCGGTGCGGATCGAGCAGACGCTATTCGTCGAGCGCGACAGCCAGCGGAAAATCGTGTTGGGCGAGGGCGGGCGGATGATCAAGTCGATTTCGATGGATGCCCGCAAGGAAATGGAGACGGCGCTCGAGAAGAGGGTGCATCTGTTCCTGCACGTGAAAGTGCGTGAGGATTGGGAGAACGACCCCGCGCGTTACCGCGCGGCGGGGTTGGAGTTTCCAAAGGAATAATTTGCCGATGGAATGGTCCGACGATGGCATCGTGCTCGGGGTTCGCCGCCACGGCGAGACGAGCGCGATTGTCGAGTTGATGACGCCAACGCGCGGGCGGCATCTTGGACTTGTGCGCGGCGGCATCTCGCAGCGGATCAAACCTTATCTGCAACCGGGCAACAGCGTGCACGCGATCTGGCGGGCGCGGCTCGACGAGCATCTCGGCAACTATACGATCGAGGGCACAGTGTCGCGCGCCGACCGGCTGATGGCTTCGGCGTCCGCGAGCTATTGCATGCAAACGCTGGCAGCACTCCTGCGCCTGCTGCCCGAGCGCGATCCGCATGTCCCGCTGTACGATGCACTCTGCCTGATCGTCGACCATCTCGACGAGCCGCAGATCGCGGCGCCGCTCCTTGTGCGGTTCGAGTTGCAGATGCTGGCGGAACTCGGCTTCGGCCTCGATCTCGGCGAATGCGCCGCGACCGGGGACGCTGGAGAACTTGTCTATGTGTCTCCGAAATCGGGGCGGGCAGTGTCGCGGGCGGCGGGCGAGCCGTGGAAAACGCAATTACTTGTGTTGCCCGGTTTCCTCAACGGGCACGGCGCGGGCGCAACGGTCGAAGACATCGTCGCGGGCTTTGCGCTGACCGAATTCTTCCTGCTGCGGCGCGTGTATGAGCCGCGCGGCCTGACCATGCCCGAGGCGCGGAATTCGTTTCTGGCATCGCTGGCGCGGGCCAACGCGGCCTGATCGCCACTTGTGCCGATTCTGAGCCTCTTCTATCGGTGATTCATGGGCAAGCGAGTGATTCCCCCCGCATCGGGGCCTGAAAAGGGCGTCGAGATCGTCGAGCTGAAGGATGCGCTCGAGGAGCGCTATCTAGCCTACGCGCTCTCGACCATCATGCACCGCGCGCTCCCCGACGCGCGCGACGGCATGAAGCCGGTGCACCGGCGCATCCTCTACGGGATGCGTCTCCTGCGCCTCGATCCGGGCGGCATCTTCAAAAAGTCCGCGAAGATCGTCGGCGACGTGATGGGCAATTTCCATCCGCATGGCGACCAGGCGATCTACGACGCGCTTGTGCGGCTCGCACAGGATTTCTCCTCGCGCTATCCGCTCGTCGATGGGCAGGGCAATTTCGGCAACGTCGATGGCGACAGCGCGGCGGCCTACCGCTACACGGAAGCGCGTCTCACCGAGACTGCGCGGCTGCTGCTGGAGGGGATCGACGAAGACGCCGTCGACTTTCGGCCGAACTATGACGGGCAATCGAACGAGCCGATCGTCTTGCCGGCGGCGTTCCCCAACCTGCTCGCGAACGGCTCGACCGGCATCGCGGTCGGCATGGCGACCTCGATCCCGCCGCACAATGCGGCGGAACTGCTCGATGCCGCGCTTCATCTGATCGACAATCCGAAGGCCAAGGCCTCGGACCTTCTGAAATTTGTCAAAGGCCCCGACTTTCCGACCGGCGGCATCATCGTCGATGACAAGGCGACGATCCGCGCTGCGTACAACACGGGCCGCGGGTCGTTCCGCGTGCGTGCGCGCTGGGACAAGGAAGAGGGCGGGCGCGGCACCTGGGTCGCGGTGGTTACGCAGATTCCTTATCTCGTGCCGAAATCGCGGCTGATCGAGCGTATCGCCGACCTCATCAACGAGAAAAAGCTGCCGCTTGTCGCCGACATTCGCGACGAGTCCGCCGAGGACATCCGCATCGTCATCGAGCCGCGCTCGCGCACGGTCGATGCCGACGTGATGATGGAGCAGCTCTTCAAGCTCACCGAGCTCGAAGCGCGTTTTCCGCTGAACCTGAACGTGCTGGTCAACGGGCAGGTGCCAAAGGTCTGCAACCTCGCCGAGGTGCTGAAAGAGTGGATCGACCACCGCCGCACCGTGCTCCAGCGGCGGACGAAATATCGCCTCGCGGAGATCAAGCACCGGCTCGAAGTGCTCGGCGGGTT
>JAICQA010000422.1 GCA_025929595.1 Xanthobacteraceae bacterium | reverse complement strand
TCGCCGCAGGTCCACTTCGAGATCCGCAAGGGCTCGACGCCGGTCGATCCGACGCAGTACCTCGCGGGCCTCTGAACTTCTGAATCGGAAACGACGACTACCCTAGCGCTTCGCCGGCGTCTGTTTTGTGGAAGCGGCAGGCGCGGCCTTTGCCGGCGGCTGCGTCGCCATCATCGCCGGCCCCGACGCCGTCTCGCACACGAACACGACATCGCCGCCCGCTTCCGCGCCGCTGAAGGTGATGCGCGCCCTGTTGCCGTATTTCGCGCAATGCGCGTCGGCGAGCTGTTGCGGGTCTTTGCCTTTGGCCGCCGCGGGCGGGATCACGCCGCCGGTATTGTTGCCCTCAATATCCTTGCGCGTGCTGAACGAGCCGCCGCCGCAGGACGCCAGCAGAATTGCTGTAAGGGAGAGCAGTGCTGCATTCCGGATCGCACGCATTCCGGCCTCTCAATTGGTCAGCGGCACGCCGAGCCGCCCGGCGAGATCCTGCACAAACTGCCACGCCACGCGCCCCGAGCGTGAGCCGCGCGTCGTGGCCCATTCGAGTGCCTCGCGCCGCAACGTGTCGGCGTCGATCTTGAGCTTGTAGTGAGCCACATAGCCGTCGACCATGGCAAGATATTCGTCCTGGCTGCAGCGGTGAAAGCCGAGCCAGAGTCCGAAGCGGTCGGAGAGCGAAACTTTTTCTTCCACCGCCTCGCCGGGGTTGATCGCGGTTGCGCGTTCGTTGTCCATCATGTCGCGGGCGAGCAGGTGGCGTCGGTTCGAGGTGGCATAGAGGATGACGTTATCCGGCCGCCCTTCGATGCCGCCTTCAAGCACTGCCTTCAGCGATTTGTAGGACGTGTCTTCGTGCTCGAACGACAGGTCGTCGCAGAACACGATGAAACGATGCGGCGCCTCGCGCAGGAGCGACATGAGCGCGGGCAGGGACTCAATGTCCTCGCGATGAATCTCGACGAGCTTGAAGCCGGTCTTGCCCTTCATCTCGGCGGCGACTTGCGCGTGGACGGCCTTCACAAGCGACGATTTGCCCATGCCGCGTGCGCCCCAGAGCAGGGCGTTGTTCGCGGGTAGCCCGCGCGCGAAGCGCTCGGTATTTTCGAGCAGCGTGTCGCGCATCCGATCGATGCCTTTGAGGAGCTGCATCTCGACCCGGTTGACGCGCTTGACCGGCTCCAGCCGCTTCGTCGCGGCCTGCCAGATGAAGGCGTCGGCCGCGTCGAAATCCGCCGTCAGGGCGCCCTGGGGTGCCATGCGCTCCAGCGTGCCGGCGATGCGGTCGAGCGCCTGCGCGAGCAGCGCCAGCACCGAGTCGGCGGGAGAGGGCTTGTTCATATCCGTTCCTCGTCTCGGGGCGGCATAGCGGGGCGGCAGGCAAGCCGCAAGTCATTGATGTGGAAGCCCTTGCCGGCGTTTGCAAAGCCGGACTCGGCCGGTATAGTCCGCCCGCTTTCACCCGATTTTGCGCGGCTGCCGCGAACCACAAGGATGACGACCGTATGCTTATGACTGTTTTGGCGCAGCTTGGCGGCGGCAGCGACATGCTGCTTTCGCTGCTGCCCTTCGTCCTCATCTTCGTCATCATGTATTTCCTGATCCTCCGCCCGCAGCAAAAGCGCGTGAAGCAGCATCAGGAGATGGTCACCTCGCTGCGCCGCGGCGATACGGTCGTCACGTCGGGCGGCCTCGTCGGCAAGATCTCCAAGGTCGTCGACGACGCGGAGATCGAGCTACAGCTTGCGGATGGCGTGCGCGTACGCCAGATGCGCGCCATGGTCTCCGAGGTCCGCGCCAAGGGCGAGCCGGTCAAGGACGATTAGGTTGCGGTCCGTGACCGGGCCGGCCGTAGCGCGTCCAGCCGGCGCGCGCATGAGGACGTGACGGATGTTGCATTTCAAGCGATGGCAGATGGTGGCGACACTTCTCGTGTCGTTCATTTTCTGCGCCATGCTGATCCCGAACATGCTGCCGCCGGACGTGCTCAAGTCGCTCCCGCCGGCCTTGCAGCGCACGATGTCGCT
>JAICQA010000156.1 GCA_025929595.1 Xanthobacteraceae bacterium | reverse complement strand
CTCAGCTCCTTTTGCAGGATCGCGAAGCGGTGGATCTGGGATTTGCCGAGCACAGGATCCTGAGCCAGCTCGGCGTTGACCTTGGCGATGCACTCGGCGACCAGCGCGTAGATTTCGTCACGCGAGGCGAGATCCGCGTGGCCGGTGTAGGAAATGGTCTGCCTGTCGGCCCAGCGGCCGGCCGCCGTCAGGTCGATGTCGATAAGCGCGCACACCTTGTCGCGCCCGTCGCCGAACACCACCGCTTCCTGGATGGCGGTGAAGAACTTGATCTTGTTTTCCAGTACCTTCGGCGCATAGGGCGTGCCGTCGCTCAGGGCACCGACGTTCTTCATGCGGTCGATGATGCGCAAATGCCCCTCATCGTCGAGATAGCCGGCGTCGCCGGTGTGAAACCAGCCGTCGGCGCCTCTGACCCGGGCCGTCAATTCCGGATCGCGGTAATACTCCTTGAACAGGCCCGGCGAGCGCACGAGGATTTCGCGCTCGGGAGTGATTTTCAGTTCGACGCCTTCGGCCGCGCGGCCCACCGTGTCGGGCTTGACCTCGTTGTCGCGCTGCAAGGCGACGAAGAAGCCGCTCTCGGTCGACCCGTACAATTGCTTCAGGTTGATGCCGAGCGAGCGGAAGAACAGCAGCAAGTCGGGATCGATGGGATCGCCGGCGGTGTAGGCCACCCGCACCTTGCTCAGGCCCAGCACGTCGCGCAGCGGGCCGTAAATCAAAAAATTGCAGAGCCCCGCAACCAGGCGGTCGCCGATCGCGGCGGGCCGGCCGCTGCGCGCCCGCGCACGGCTGCGCTCCGCCGCGGCCATACCCCGCCGGTAGAGGGCCAGATTGAGGCCGCCCGTGTCGTCGAGGCGCATCGTCACCTGCGTGAGAATCGATCCGAGGACGCCCGGAGTGGCGAGGAAATAGGTCGGTCCCATCTCGCGCATGTCGGAGAGCATGGTGTCCGAGGATTCGGGGCAGCACACGCAATAGCCCGCCGCCATCGGCTGCACGTAGCTGAACAGGTTCTGGCCGATCCATCCCGGCGGCAGATAGGCCATGGCGACGTCGGTGTCGCTCAGCTTCTCCGTGGCCATCGCGACACGGGCGCGGTCGATGAGCGAAGCATGGGTGAGCACGACGCCTTTAGCAGGGCCGCTCGTCCCCGACGTGAAGAACAGGAAGGCTGCGTCCTGGCCATTGCCGCGCGCGGCCTCGACCTGAAGGAAATCGCGCTTGGCGGATACGACCTCGCGACCCTCTTTCAGGAGATCGGCATACCCGACGAGCTGCGGCTGCTTGTAGTGCCGCATGCCCCGGTCCTTGTCATAGACGATGCAGCGGATCGTCGGGCAGCGCGGGAGGACCGCGAGCACCTTGTCGACCTGCTCCTGATTCTCGGCAAAGACGTGCGTGACTTCAGCCTTCTGAATCAACGACAGGATTTCGTCGGCCGTACCGTCCTGATAGAGCGGCACGGCAATCGCGCCGAGCGCCTGTGCCGCACACATGGCGGCATAAAGCCGAGGCCGATTGTCCCCGAGCAACGCGACATGCGCGCCGCGCTGCAAGCCGCGCGCCGACAAAGCCGCGGTGAGCGCGGCAACCTCTTCCGCAAGATCGTGCCATGTGGTCGTGCGCCAGATGCCGCGGCTTTTCTCACGGATGGCGGGTCGCTCGGGGCGCTGCATGGCGTGTTGAAGAAGCAGCTTCGGAAAAGTGTCCGCCCCCGACTGTTCGACCGTCATTCGCTCGCCCCCCAACTGCCCGCCAGGACGTCTACTTTCGTGCGCCAAGACGCCGAAAGACGACGAACTGAATATGGGGAGAGTGCGAATCCCGGCGGGTCAGCCGCCCGAATGGCTGCAACGCCTTCGACGAACCGGCTTGCGCCGTTCGAATACGTTTGCCGAAGATCTTTCCGTCACAGCCGATCGATCTACCGCCGATCTCTTATACCGCGACGGGCCCTCCCCTTCAGTCGTTAAGGAAAAAGCAACGATTGTGCCAATCGGCCGATAGAGGAAAAACAACGACTTGCTTCACTGCAGCAAAGCCCGCGGAGACAAATTGTCCGGCCAATGTCGGACAAATTGTCCGACAGCTCAGGCCGCCTCCGGCAGCCAGATGCTGAAGGTCGTGCCCCGCCCCGGCTCGCTTTCGGCAAAGATCTTCCCGCCCTGGCGCGTCACCAGCGTCTGGCTGATGGACAGGCCGAGCCCCGTTCCCTGCTGCCGCTTGGTCGTGAAGAACGGATCGAAAATCTTTTGCATGGTCTCGGAGCTCATGCCGACTCCGGTATCCGATATTTCGATGATGAGACCCGGCTTTCCGTCGAGGTCGGAGTCGGCGGAACGCAGCGTAAGCCGGCCGCCGTCGGGCATGGCGTGAATTGCATTGACCACCAGGTTGACAATGACCTGCTGCAATTCGGTCCGGTTCATGAGCACCAGCCGGGTCGCGCAATCCTCGCGAACAATATTGATCTCGGCCTTGCTCAACAGATGTCGCACCAGCGGCAGACAGTCGGCGATGACGTGGTCGGCCGCGTGACGTTCCACGTAGCCCGCATATTCCTCGGGCTTCGCAAACTGCAGGAGCTTGGTCACGATCTGGCTGATGCGATGAATCTGCTCGTCGAGCAGGCGAAATTCCGTCCGCGCCTTATCCATCTGATCGGACATCATGGTTCGGATGACGTCGAGATTGCCCTGCATGACGGCGATCGGATTGTTGATCTCGTGCGCGACACCTGCCGTGATTTCGCCGATGGCGGCGAGCTTTTCAGACAGGATGAGCTGCTTGGTCGTGGCTTCCAGCTGGCGGTTTGCGAGTTGAAGCTCGCGCGTACGCTCGTCCACGCGGGCGTTCAATTCTTCATTCCATTCGCGCAGACGGCGGTCGCGCTCCTGCAGCTGGTTCAGCAACTTGTCGAGATGGCCGGCCACGCGGCCGATTTCGTCCTGCGCAACCGGCAGGCTGGTGCGCGCGCCGAGGTCGCCGCTTTCGACCTGGGAGATCGTGTCGGTCATCCGCTCCAGCGGCCGGAAGATGGCGCGCGCCCAGCGCAGGAAGATCGGCACGCTGGCCGCCGTCATGACGAGGAAAGCGACCACGATGGTCAGCAACGTCATGTATCGCGCGTGGGTGAACGGCGCTTCGAGAAACCCGACATACAGCATGCCGACGCGCTTGCCGTAGCTGTCGACGATCGGCTCGTACGCGGAAATGTACCAGTCGTTGACGACGAAGGCGCTGTCGAGCCAGGTCTCGCCTTTTTCGAGCACCGTCGAGCGCACGGCCGCCGACACCCGCGTGCCGAGTGCGCGCCGATCCTCGAACAGACGGACATTGGTGCTGACGCGCACGTCGTCGAGAAACAGCGTGGCCGTTCCCTGGCTGCCTTCCGGCAGGCTCGCGGCGCGGTAGACAAGGTCGTTGATCGTATCGATGAAAACGAGATTCTGATTCAACAGCAGCCCGCTGACGAGCGCGGCGGGAGCGCCGCCGGCGAGCGTTACGGGACTCGCCGAGTGCACCACCATGCCGCGCGTTTCGCTCCTGCGGTCGGTCGGCACGGCGTTCGGCGTCGGTACGAGTTCGAGCGTGGCGCGCCAGGCGAGCCCGAGATCGATCTCGGCAAGTTCTTCATTGGCGAAGATGTCGATCGCCGTCGAGGGTATGCCGTTGAGCGCCGACTCCACCACCGGCCAGGCGGTTCTGATTGTCGGCGAATCGAAGGAAGGCGAGGAAGCGATGATCTTCCCGTCGCGTCCCGTCACATACAGAAAATCCAGCGACAACTCCTTGCGTCGCTCCTCCAGCAGCGCCTGCAGCTCCGCGCGATCTTCGCCGCGCACGAGATCGCGGAATCTCGCCGAAAAGCCGAGCGCCTCGACATGCTCACCGGTGTATTCAAGATTCCGCGCGAGATACTGATGGGCGATCGTGAGATCGCCGTTCACCTTCGAAATCAGCATCGCATTGAAGCGATCGTCGAAGCGGACGATGGCAACGCCGAGCAGCAGCGGCAGGATGACCAGCATCGGCAGCAACGCGATGGCGAGCAGCCGGAAGCGGACGGAACGGCCTTGTGTCGAGAACCAGGAAGTTTCGGCCGCCCTAGACATTCCACAACACGCATTTGCGATCGATCGTCTTGCGCGAAACGCCAAGCCGGCGCGCGGCTTCGTCACGGTTGCCGCCCGTCTCTTTCAGGACGGTCAGGATGTGCCGGCGTTCCATTTCGGCCAGGCTGTCGGTCGTGAGGCTGGGCGACTCCGACGCATGCCCGCCGAAATCGTCCGGAAACACGCCGAGAATCAGCGACCGCTCGATCAGATTGCGCAGCTCGCGGACGTTGCCGGGCCAGTCATATCTGGCCAGCTCGGCGCGGACAGCAGCGGTGACAGGCACCGGCGGCATGCCCAATTGCTGGGAGAGCTTGTGCATGAACAGCGTGGCCAGCTCCTGCACGTCGTCTTCGCGATCCTTGAGCGGCGGCAGATGAATCTGCATCACGTTGATGCGGAAGAAGAGATCGGCGCGGAAGCGGCCGTTCTCGACTTCCTTCTCAAGTTCGGCATTGGTCGCGAAGACGAAGCGCAAATCGACCGGCACCTCGCGCTCGGAGCCGACGGGGCGGACGCGACGATCCTCCAGCACACGAAGCAGCTTGCTCTGCATCGCCAGCGGCAGTTCGCCGATCTCATCGAGAAACAGGGTGCCGCCCTGCGCATAGGTGAACAGCCCTTCGCGTCCTTCATTGGCGCCCGTGAAGGACCCTTCCAGATGGCCGAAGAACTCCGATTCCATCATGTCCGGCGGAATGGCCGCGCAGTTCACCGGCACGAACGGCTTGTCGGCACGCGGCGACAGCGAATGGAGCATGCGCGCCGCCACTTCCTTGCCGGTGCCGGACTGGCCGGTCAGCAGCACCGAGGTGGGCAGGGGCGCGACGCGGGCGAGGCTTTCGCGCACCCGGCGCGCCGCGGTCGACTCGCCGACCAGCCGGTCGCGCAAATGGACGTGGTCGGTGGTCGCCCGGAGCTCAAAGCGGAGCGCAAAGTTTTCGCGCTGCAGCCTGACCCGGTCGAGACAACGGGCGACCGCATTCAGGATCTGGTTGGATCGAAACGGCTTGAGCACGAAGTCGACGGCGCCGGCGCGCAGGGCGCGAATGGCCGTTTCCAGATCGGCATAGGCCGTCATTAAAATGGCGTCGGAGAAAAATCCGATCTCGCGCTGCTCGGCGAGCCAGTCGACCCCGCTCTGGCCGGGCATGATGTTGTCGAGGATGACGACGTCGAAATAATTGGCGTCGAGCTTGCGCGATGCCTCCGCGGTGTCGGCGGCCTCCTCGATCAGCTTGCAGCGCGGTCCGAGCGTGCGCACCAGAAAATTGCGCATCCCCGGCTCGTCATCGACGACCAGGATCGAAGACTGCGCGAGCCACGGTCCGAACTCCGGATCGCCCCGTGCTTCGAGATTCCTTCTTGCCGTTTCCGCCCGCACGGTCCCCCCAAGGCAATTTCCGGCACGCGAACAGGCGCGCGATCCGGGCTTTTTGCAATCATGCTACTTCGGAATCTTCGCAAGGAAACAGCAGGAGATAAGTCTAGAGTGACTCTAGAAAGCAGGCGATAGGCCAAGGCTATCGCCGGGACCGCAGCAGGCGGGACTGGCGGAGGGGGTGGGATTCGAACCCACGGTACGGTTTCCCGCACACACGCTTTCCAAGCGTGCGCCTTAAGCCACTCGGCCACCCCTCCGGAAAGCGGGCGGAATATAGAGGAGAAGCCTCCTGAAACAAGTTAAAGGCCGGCGCTGCGGCCTTTTTCCGCCGCAGGTTGCACGGCAGGGGCGCGCGGTTTAGTGGAGAGGCGGGTCATTTTCCAATGTTCCGCTTTCTGTTTCGATTTATCGGGCTTTGGTTGCTCGCCGGCGCCTTCGTCGCGCTGGTGATCGACGGAACGCGCTCGATCACCGCCGGCCGCATCGTCGTCATGCCGCTCGCGGAAGCCTGGGTGGCGCTGCATCCGGCCAGCATCGAGTGGCTGCGGGCGACGATCGAGCGCGACATGCCCGGCTGGCTGTGGGACTCGGCGATGGTTTATGTGCTGTTCGCACCGCTCTGGGCGGTGCTCGGCATTCTCGGCCTTGTGCTCGTTTTTATCGGCCGCCGTCCGCAGAAACTCATCGGCTATTCCTCGCGCGACTGACCGGCCCGCGGCCGGGTGCGGAACCGCGTTCCATCGCTTATATTCCATCGGGGCTTGCTTCCGATATCAGGAGCTTCCGATGTTCTCCTTCAAAAAATCGCTGGACATGCCGACGGCCGACAAGGCGCTGCCGGGCCGCCGCGAACCGATCCCGACCGCCGACAAGCACTTCGTCTCCGGGAGGCCGCTCAAGGGCCCCTACCCCGACGGCCTCGAGCGCGCGATGTTCGGGCTCGGCTGCTTCTGGGGCGCGGAGAAAGCGTTCTGGAAAAGTCCCGGCGTCTGGGTGACGGCGGCCGGCTACGCCGCCGGGCTCACGCCAAATCCGACCTACGAGGAAGTCTGCTCGGGCGCCACGGGCCACAACGAGGTCGTGCTCGTG
>JAICQA010000278.1 GCA_025929595.1 Xanthobacteraceae bacterium | reverse complement strand
TGGGCGACCTCGCCGGCTTTGCCGCCGCCGTTGCGCGCCGTGGCACCGACTTCGTTCAGATTCCGACGACGTTGCTTTCGCAGGTCGACTCTTCGGTCGGCGGCAAGACCGGCATCAATACGAAATTCGGCAAGAACCTTGCCGGTGCTTTCCACCAACCGGCGCTCGTGCTGGCCGACATCGGGCTTCTCGATACGTTACCCATCCGCGAATTTCGCGCCGGCTACGCCGAGGTCGTCAAATACGGTCTCATCAGCGACGCGCCCTTCTTCGAGCGGCTGGAGCGCACGCGCGAGGAAATCTTCAGCGGCGGTCCGGCGCGCGCCGAAGCCATCGCAGTCAGTTGCCGCCACAAGGCCGACATCGTCGGCCGTGACGAGCGCGAGCACGGCGAGCGCGCGTTGCTCAATCTCGGCCACACATTCGGGCACGCGCTTGAGGCCGCGACCGGCTATTCGAACCGGCTCCTGCATGGCGAAGGCATTGCCATCGGCATGGTGCTCGCGTTCCGCCTGTCGGCGTGCCTCGGTCTATGCGATCCGTCGGACGAGGCGCGCGTGGCCGCGCACTTCAACGCCGCAGGCCTGCCGACGCGCCTCGCCGACGTGCCGGGCGGACTGCCGCCGGCAGACGAACTATTGAATTTGATGAGCCAGGACAAGAAAGTCAGCCGCGGCGCCCTTACATTCATTCTTGCGCGCGGCATCGGGCGGGCCTTCGTCCAGAAGGACGTCGATCCGGAGCCTGTGCGCGCTTTGTTGCAAGAGGCCCTGCGCGGTTGACGCGTTACGAACATGAGCACGCCTGAGATTGTTTCGCTTGCCGTCATCGCCGTCTGCCTCACGACGACGCTTGTGCTTTCGGCGGGCGAGGCGGCGATCGCCGTCGCAGCACGCACGCGTTTCACCGCCAAAGGCGATCCGCGCGCCGCGCTGGTGCAGACGCTTTTGCAATCGCGCGAACGCCTGACGCAGTCGATCTTCATCGCGCGCAATTTGAGCATGGCGGCGGCGTCGGCCCTGCTCGCCGCGCTCTTTCTTTCCTGGTTCGGCATTGTCGGCATCGTCTATGTGACGATCGCCGTGACGGCGCTGGCGCTTCTGTTCTCGCGTGTCTTACCGAAGACCATCGCGTCGTACCGGCCGGATCGCGTGGCGCTTGTCACCGCGAAGCCGGTTAGCATCGCCGTGAGGCTGTTCGGCCGCGTGACGCCGGCGCTGGAGCAGGCCGTGCGCGAGCTGTTCCGGCTGGTTGGGATCAAGGCGCGCGAAAAGGCGGCGCACGCCAACGGCCATGAAGAGTTGCGCGGCGCGGTCGATCTTCTGCATCGCGAAGGCAGCGTCGTGAAATCCGACCGCGACATGTTCGGCGGCCTGCTCGACTTGCAGGAACTGGAAGTGTCGGACGTGATGGTCCATCGCACGAGCATGGTGGCCATCCACGCTGACGACGCGCCGGAAAAGATCGTCGCCGACGTGCTGGCCGCGCCCTATACGCGCTTGCCGCTGTGGCGCGGCACGCCGGAAAATATCGTCGGCGTGTTGCACGCGAAGAACCTGCTTCGCGCACTCGCCGCCGCCGAGGGTGACGTCACGAAAGTCGATATCGGTTCACTCGCGCTCCAGCCATGGTTCGTGCCGGAAAGCCGCCCCTTGCCCGATCAGTTGCGCGCCTTTCTCCGCCGCAAGACGCATTTCGCGCTGGTCGTTGACGAGTACGGGGAGGTCATGGGTCTTGTGACCCTCGAAGATATTCTCGAAGAGATCGTCGGCGACATCGCCGACGAACACGATGTCACGGTCTCGGGCGTGCGTCTGCAGGCCGACGGCTCCGTGTCGGTCGATGGCGGCGTGCCGATCCGCGATCTCAATCGCGCGATGGATTGGACTCTACCCGACGACGAAGCGACGACCATCGCCGGTCTGGTCATTCACGAAGCGCGCTCGATTCCGGAAGCCGGACAGACCTTCACCTTTCACGGCTATCGCTTTCAGGTGCTGCGCAAGAACCGCAATCGCATCACGACGCTGCGCGTAACGCCGTTGGCGCGGAAAGAGATGACGACGCAGCGCGTAAGCTAGACACCGCTCGTCCCCGCGAAAGCGGGGACCCAGACTGGATTCCCGCTTGCGCGGGAATGAGCGGATTAGGTTCTGCCCGGCGCGCGGGCCTCGATCGCCAGCGCGTGCAATCCCGCTGCGATCTCACTTTTCAGCAATTCGTTGACGATGCGGTGACTGTCGACCCGACTCTTGCCGCGAAACGCCTCCGCTTCGACGACAATGCGCACATGCGTGATTTTGCCCGGAACCGCGCCGGCATGGCCGGCATGCAAGCCGCTCTCGTCGATCACTTCAAGCCGCGACGGCTTCAACGCCGCCGTCAGGTCATTCCGTATTCGCTCGACCGTACCCATATGAGAGCGCTGACACCGGAACGATCCGGCGTCAACCGGATGAAAAGCCCCGCTATAGAATGACGGCGTCAATTCCTTGTACCGCCCCAATCTCGCGATCATAATCCGCCGATGAAGTTCGACTCGCCCCTGTTCGACAAAATCCGCGTCAAGCGCACACGCGAGGAGCCGAAGCCGCGCGCTACCCGCGCCTGCGAGTGGCCGAGTTGCGGCAAGCCGGGCACGCATCGCGCGCCGAAAGGCCGCGGCCGCGAGGGTGAGTACTGGCGCTACTGTCTCGACCACGTCCGCGAATACAACGCGAACTACAATTACTTCGCCGGCCTGTCGGACGACGACGTCATTTCCTATCAGAAGGACGCGATCACCGGGCACCGGCCGACGTGGCGCATGGGCATGAATGCCGGTCCGCGCGCGGGCACGTCCGGCCCCCGTCAGGCGGCGGGTGCGGGCGAAGGCTTCACCTGGCACGATCCGTTCGGCTTCTTCGAGGGCGCAGCGCTGCCGGGGAGCGAGCGCCCGGTCGAGGCCAACGGCCGGCCGATCCGAAACGCCGAGCGGAAGGCGTTTGAAACGCTCGGCCTCGAAATCGATGCCTCGGCGGCCGAGATCAAGGCCAAGTTCAAGGAGCAGGTGAAGCGCCACCACCCGGATTCCCATGGCGGCGACCGCTCCTTCGAGGACCGGCTGCGGGCGGTCATCCAGGCCTATAATTATCTGAAATCAGCCGGTTTCTGCTGACCGGTCAGTAGCTTAGGCCCGTCTATCGCGGGGCCGGATGTTTCTGCTAATTTTCGGCCTATATCCGAACCGGCCACCCCGATAAGCCTTTGTCGGACGAATCACGCCTCCGGTCGTTCCGGGGCCACGGAGAAGCAATGACTGCCGCCAATGCCCAAGTTCCCGGCCTGCCCGACATGAAGGTGTCGGTCCGGCAGGTATTCGGACTCGATGTCGATATGGACGTCCCGGCCTTCGCTCAGACCGACGAGCACGTCCCCGACCTCGACCCGGATTACGTCTTCGATCAGGACACGACCCTCGCCATTCTCGCGGGCTTCGCACACAACCGCCGCGTCCTGATCGCGGGCTATCACGGCACCGGCAAGTCGACTCATGTGGAGCAGGTGGCGGCGCGCCTGAACTGGCCCTGTGTACGCGTCAACCTCGACAGCCACATCAGCCGCATCGATCTCGTCGGCAAGGACGCCATCGTCCTGCAGGACGGCAAGCAGGTCACGGAATTCCGCGACGGCATCCTGCCGTGGGCCTACCAGCATAACGTCGCGCTGTGCTTCGACGAGTACGACGCCGGCCGTCCCGACGTCATGTTTGTTATCCAGCGCGTGCTGGAATCGTCGGGCCGGTTGACGCTCCTCGACCAGAACCGGGTGATTCGCCCGCATCCCGCATTCCGTCTGTTTGCGACGGCCAACACGATCGGGCTTGGCGATACGTCAGGGCTCTATCACGGCACGCAGCAGATCAATCAGG
>JAICQA010000240.1 GCA_025929595.1 Xanthobacteraceae bacterium | reverse complement strand
GCGCGGCAACGCCGTCGAAGCGGCTGGAGGCGCTGCGTGCGCTCTCGAAAGCCGGCGTGCCGACCGCAGTGATGGTCGCGCCGATCGTGCCGGCGATCAACGACTCGGAGATCGAGCGCATTCTGGATGCGGCGGCAAATGTCGGCGTGGTCGAGGCGGGCTACGTGATGTTGCGCATGCCGTTTGAAATCAAGGAGCTCTTCCGTGAGTGGCTGCACGAGCATTTCCCCGACAAGGCCAGGCATGTGATCTCGCTCGTGCGCGATCTGCATGGCGGCAAGGATTACGACTCGACTTGGGGCAAGCGGCAGCGTGGCGACGGGCCTTATGCCTGGTCGATCGGACGGCGCTTCGAACTAGCCTGCCGCAGGCTCGGCCTCAACAATCGCCGCACCAGGCTGACGACGGCACTGTTCACGCCGCCGAAGAAGCGCGGCGGCCAACTCGATCTGTTCGCGGCGTAAGCGTAATGTCTATGAAATTGCGTCTTCATCTCATGACTCTCGGCGTCGATGATGTGGCGCGCTCCGCGCGCTTTTACGAAGCGCTCGGTTTGAAGCGGCACATGCGTAATGCAGAAGGCGTCGCCTTCTTCGACGCGGGTGGCGCGGCACTTTCGCTCTATGGACGCGATGCGCTTGCTAAGGACGCGGGGCTCGACAAATTGCCGCAAGGATCAGGCAGCGCCACTCTCGCCTTCAATGTCGGCAGCGAAAATGCCGTCGACGAGGCGCTCAAGGCCGCCGAAGCGGCCGGCGGAAAAGTCCTGAGGGCCGGCTATCGTATCTTCTGGGGCGGCTATATCGGCTATTTCGCCGACCCGGACGGCCATCTGTGGGAAGTCGCCTACAACCCGCAGTTCTCGTTCGACGAGCATGGACGGATTGCGCTGCCGGAATAATTACTGCCCTCGCCTCGCCTCTTTTTCTCCGGCCCCGTTGACTGGCACCGCGCCCGACCCGGATACTCATGGCGCCAAATGCGCGCGCGGAATCCGGGACCAGAGCAGAGCGATGTCGAACTACGAAAAGCCGAAAGTCATCAGCATCGAAGGTAAGACGGCCGACCGCTTTCTCGGCTCCGACGTTTTCGAGGCTGACAGCCGCGCTCTGCCGCCCCGCAACGGCACCGGCACGCATCAGGAACCGGCGCGTGACGTTCCCGTCTATCACCGCTGCGACGTCCTCGTGGTCGGCGGTGGCCCGTCGGGCACGGCGGCGGCTTACGCCGCCGCGCGCGCGGGCGCCGATGTCGTGCTGCTCGAGCGCTACAATCATCTCGGCGGGCTTTCGACCGGCGGACTCGTCATCTGGATCGACCGCATGACGGACTGGGAAGGCCGCCAGGTCATTCGCGGTTTCGCCGAAGACGTACTCAACCGTTTTCAGAAAGAAGAGGTCGCAGGACCCGAACGCGAGCACTGGGGTTCGCGCGATCCCGAGCTTGCGGCACATTGGGGCCTGCGCACGGCGGCCTTCCACGGCATCGTGTCGTGGTCGCCGACGATCGACCCCGAGCGCCTGAAGATCGTCTCGCAGGAGATGATGCTGGAAGCCGGCGTGCGTCTCGTCTTCCACAGTTGGGCGGCGCTGCCGATCGTCGAGGATGGCCGCGTCACCGGCGTCATCTTCGAGAGCAAATCCGGGCGACAGGCGCTGATGGCGAAGGTCGTGGTCGATGCAACGGGAGACGGCGACATCTTCGCGCGCGCGGGTGCGGAGTTCGAGAACGACATCGAAGAAGGCGACGTGCATCACAGCATGAACACGGCTTTCATGCTGGCCGGGGTCGACATGACGCGGTGGCTGGACTTCCGACGTTACGAGCCCGAGCAATTTGCGGCCTTCACGCGGAAGGGACGCGAGGCGCTCGGCTTCTTTCAGACTCCGTATGTCTCGTGGCGCAACAACATCGCGCTCTTTCTCGGCCCGCGGCAGTCGGGATTGTCGGCGCTCGACGTCGACGACATGACCGAAGTCGAAATCCGCTCGCACCGCTTCATGCTGCGCCATTGCGAATTTTTCAAAACGCACGCGCCTGGCTTCGAGAACGCCTACATGCTGCAAAGCGCGCCGCAGCTCGGCGTGCGCCACACGCAACGCCTGAAAGGTGTCGCTCGCATCGAACGCGCGCAGTGGGGCGCGGGTGTCCCGTTACCCGACGAGATCGGTGTCTCGCCATCCGTATCGCCGAAATTTCCGGTGATCTCCGTCCCTTATGGCTCGCTCGTTCCGCGCAAGCTCGACGGGCTGCTCGCCTGCGGCCGTCATGTTTCGTGCGACGCAAACTCGCACGGATTCATGCGCGAGATTCCGCAGTGCTGGCTGACTGGCCAGGCTGCCGGCGCGGCGGCGGCGCTTGCGGTGAAGAGTGACGTACAGCCGCGCGCGGTCGACATTGCCGCGCTCCGAAAAATCCTGCGCGCGCAGGGCGTCTTCATCCGCGAGCCCGTCGCGGCAACGCCCGAACCAGCCGCCGTTTCATAACAAACGGTTAAGGTTAGCCTTTACCGGACCTTTACCCGCTGCGGGCAAATTCCGTCGCGTCAGTTCCTGTTGCGTAGCGCGTAGACGGTTTTCGTCATGGATGTTGTGCGTAGCGGGGCGTCCCGTCGGGCGCCCCGTTTATCCTCCGGACCCACCACGTCCTTGCAGGTCGACCGCGTTCTGTCCGGCGACTGCATCGAGCGCCTGAACGGACTACCTCCTGAGTCGATCGATCTCGTCTTCGCCGATCCGCCGTATAATCTGCAGCTTCAGAACGAATTGAAGCGTCCGGACGACTCCAAGGTCGATGCCGTCGACGACGACTGGGATCAGTTCTCCAGCTTCGCGGCTTACGACGAATTTACCCGCGCATGGCTTGCCGGTTGCCGCCGCGCGATGAAGCCGAATGCGACCCTCTGGGTCATCGGCTCCTATCACAACATCTTCCGCGTCGGCACGGTCCTGCAGGATCTCGGCTTCTGGATTCTGAACGACGTCGTGTGGCGCAAGTCGAATCCGATGCCGAATTTCCGCGGCCGCCGTTTCACGAACGCGCATGAGACGCTGATATGGGCGGCGCGCGAGCAAAGCTCGCGTTACACGTTCAATTATGAAGCATTGAAGGCCGGCAATGAAGACGTGCAGATGCGATCCGACTGGACGATCCCGCTCTGCACCGGCGAAGAGCGCCTGAAGGACGGCTCCGGCCGCAAGCTGCACCCGACGCAGAAACCCGAGGCGCTGCTTGCGCGCGCGATCCTGTCGTCGAGCCGGCCGGGCGATGTGGTGCTCGATCCTTTTTTCGGCACCGGCACGACGGGTGCCGCCGCGCGCCGTCTCGGCCGTCATTACATCGGCATCGAACGCGACCCGACTTACGCCGCGCGCGCACAGGCGCGCTGCCAGTCGGTCGAGCCGCTGCCGTCGCCGTCGATTGCGCCTTTCGTTACCGCGCGGGAAGCGCCGCGCGTGCCGTTCAACGCGCTCCTCGAGCGCGGGCTGATGAAAGCAGGCGCAAAGCTCACCGACGCGAAGGGCCGCGTGAAGGCGCTGGTGCGCGCCGACGGAACGATCGCGTTCAAGAACGGCAAGGATGAGAACGTCGGTTCGATCCACAAGATCGGCGCGATTGCGCAAGGTCTCGACGCCTGCAACGGCTGGACGTACTGGCACTTCGAAGACAAGTCGGGCCGCCAGCCGATCGACAGCCTGCGTGCGTTGATCCGTACCGAGATGGCGACGGTTTAAATAGACTTGAGCTGCGGCGCGTCGCCGGACGCTGCGACGTCGGTGGGCGATCCGGACGCCCGCCCGTAGGCATATTCAAGCATTCCGAGGCCGATCTCGCGCTCGCCCATGATGGTGAAGCTCGCGCCATGCGCCATGAGGTGCTCCACCTCCGCGTCGGAATGGGTGCGGGCCACGATCGGCAACTCGGCGTTGATCTTACGCGCCTGCTCGACCACCTGACCGGCTTCGAAGCCGTCCGGAATGGCAACAAACAGCCAGCGCGCCGCGATCAGATTGGCGGCATTCAGCACGTCGGCGTTCACGCCGTTGCCCTGGATGACTTCGATACCGGACTTGCGCAACCGATCGGCCTCTTCCTTGCGCTCCTCGATCACGAGGAAGGAGTTGCCGTCGCGCAGCAGACCTTCGGCAACGACGCGCCCGACTCGGCCGTAACCGACGATCACAGCGTGGTCCGCAAGTCCAGAGACGGGCAGTATCTCCGGCTCAACCGGCTCGTCGGGCGCGGCAGGGGCCGGGCTCGGGAGCGTCCGCCCCCAACGCTCGAACGCACCGAACAGAATCGGATTGACAAAGATCGAGATGAGCGCGCCCGCCAGGATCAGGTCGCGCCCCTCCACCGGAAGAATTTCGAGCGCGATGCCGAGGCCCGCAAGGATGAAAGAAAACTCGCCGATTTGAGCAATGCTGATTGCAAGCGAGTAGGCCGTCGCCTTTGACTGACCGAAGAGAGTCGCAACGCCGAAGGCGACCGCGGGGCTGCAAACGAGGACGACGAACAACGTTCCGATCAATTGCAACGGATCGCGAACGACAATGCTGGGATCGAACAACATGCCGACGGAGACGAAAAACAGCACGGCGAAGGCGTCGCGCAGCGGCAAGGATTCTTCCGCGGCGCGCTGGCTGAGCGG
>JAICQA010000182.1 GCA_025929595.1 Xanthobacteraceae bacterium | reverse complement strand
CTGGCCGATGAAGCCTTCCGGCGTCCAGTTGGCCATGCCGATCTTGCCGCCGCGCCGCGTGACGCGAACGAGTTCGGCCGCGGCGCGGTCGTGATCGGCCGTGAACATGACGCCAAAGGTCGAGACGACAACGTCGAATTGACCGTCATTGAACGGCAGCGCCTCGGCATCCGCTTCGCGGAATTCGATGGAGAGCCGCTCTGCCTCGGCGCGCTCGCGCGCGCGATCGAGCAGCGCGGGCACATAGTCGGTGGCGACGACGTTGCAAAACCGCCGCGCCGCGGCGAGCGACACGTTACCGTTGCCGGCGGCGACATCGAGCACCTTCTGCCCGGAGTGGACATCGAGCGCTTCACAGAGTTCTTCGCCGACGATCTGGAGCGTGGTGCCGACGACGGCATAGTCGCCGGACGACCAAGACGCCTGCTGGCGGGTCTTGAGCGCCGCGAGGTCGGGTGCAGCAGGCGCAACTTGAGCTTTGGCAAGTGTGGCTTGGGTCATAATTGTCTCCTGATTTTTTCTTTGATGACTGAGGGCTTGAGTTAGGGCGTCGGCAGGGTTGATTTGGTTGGACGCGGGTTGGCCTGGCCGCCATTGGACGCGGTCGCCGCGCCGCGATGATCACGGACTTGCGGCTTCGCGCGGTGATCACGTACCTGCGGCGTCGCGCGGTGGTCGCGGACGATCGGCTTCTTGCGATGGTCGCGAACGACGTTTCCCGACGTCGCCGGACTTGCAGGCGGCGATTTGGGTTCGGCGGTCGGTGGTGTGGGCTGGGACGGCGGCGACTTCGGCTCGCCGGTCGGCGACTTCGGCTCGCTCTTCTTTTTTCTGGGGCGGCGGTCACGATCATCACCGCGCACGATAATCACGCCGACCGCCGGACGCGGCGCGACGAAAACCGGACTCGCGACATACGGTTCACGGGACGCCTGAACCGGCCGCCGGACGCTCGGCGCCGGCTCGCTCGTTGCCGCCGCGTCGAGGCGGTAGAATGCATAAACGGCCTCGTACGGGACGGAGAGAATTTTCCCCGCCGCATCGCACGGCCCGTCAGCGACGCCGCCCTTGGTGTCGAGCCGCTGAATCGCGGTGACGCCTGCGAGCTGGCCGGCCCCGCTCGAAGACGTGACGTCGAGCCTGAGCCACGGAATGTCGCTTTCGGTTGCTCCGGGTGCCCGCGCCGAAGTCCGTGCGCTCACGGTGCTGCCGTCGGTCATTTCCCAAATCGGACCGGCATAATGCCGACCGACGGTCTTGCCATTGACGAACAGCGTGGCGACGGGCTCACGGAACTGCCACGCGAGCTCGCCGCGCGCGATTGGCTTGCACTCATAGACTTGCGCGCCGGCGGCACTGACACTTGTGATGAGAAGTTGGCCGCGAACGGAAATCGCCTCGGGCAATTCGTCCGCCATCAAAGGCACGCCCGTTGCCGGTCCCGCCAATATGGTGGCCGCTAAGGCGCACTCGCGAAATCTGAATTTCAACATCGGCTTCTTTCCTTTGTGAGGTTGCTGATCGGCTGCCCGTGACAGCCGTGCTTGAAGCCGACGTAGCCCTCGTGCGTGGGGGCGAACGTGGTCGGAGGCGTGGAAATGAGCGTGGAATCGTTGCGGACCGCCGCCGCCGCTCTTGTTCCCGGGCCGCTGTTGCGCTTGTCCCTTCGGACGAAGGCGGTGGAGCGAGTAAGCGAAGATGGCCAAACAAACCCTGCGCGAAGACGCGGATTCATCCCGAGACGCAATCCTGCTATTCTCGGGTCCCGACGGGATCGCCGTCCGGGAGAGGATCGGCGTCAAACCAAAGCCGTCATCACGTGCGGAAATGCACGCCGCGAAGGCACGGGGAAGCCGCCGTTCAGGTAGGTCCGTGAAAATGAAAACGCAGCCCGGTCCCTCTCCGTCCCTTGAAATACGCCTCTTGGGGCCGTTTGCCGTTGCACGCGACGGAAAGGCGCTTCCGCTTCCGGCGTCGCGCAAAGTGCGAGGGCTGCTCGCCTATCTTTCCCTTGCTGCTCACGCGCCGACGCGCAGCCAGCTGTGCGAGCTCTTGTGGGACGTACCGAACGATCCGCGCGGCGAACTCCGCTGGTGCCTGAGCAAGATTCGCGCGCTCATCGACGAGCCGGGTCGAAAGAGGGTCATTACGAACGACGACCTGGTTCGGATCGATCTTGCGGAATGCCAAATCGACGCGGCGGAAATTGCTCACGTCATGCAAGGCGGCATCGGCGCGTTGAGCACGGAGCGACTGAAGGCCGTATCGGCACTTTTCGCCGGGGATTTTCTGCAAGGCCTTGAGATCGGCCGTTCTCCGTCCTTTAACGCGTGGATCACCGCGCAGCGCCGGCGCTTTCGGGCATTCCATGCAGCGCTGCTCGAACATCTCGCCGAGACGGCGCCTGACGAAGACGCATTGGAACATCTGGAGCAATGGCTCGCGCTTTCGCCGTTCGATCAGCGAGTTCACGAACTTCTGCTCGCTGCCCTGGCGCGGCGCGGCGCCATGCGGGAAGGACAAGAGCACCTCGATGCCGCGATCCGTTCATTCGAATCTGAAGGACTCGATCCCGCCCCGCTTCGCAACGCGTGGCAGAGGGGACGGGACAAAGCTCGCGTGCCGGCGCACCCCCTATCGTCCGTCGCAACGATTGCGCCGGCTGACGCAAGCCGAACGGTCTCTGCCGAAGCGCGCCGCGCATCAATCGCGGTGATGCCGTTCCATGAAGCAGGATTGGCAATGCCGGTGCGCGGCGGCCCGGCCGATGCGTTCGCTCATGACATCATCACACGGCTCGCAAAGTTGCGGACGCTCTTTGTGATCGCCCAGGGCACTGTCTTTACCCTGCATGAGCGGAACATCGGCCCCGAAGAAGCCGGGCGAACCCTGAACGTCGACTACACCGTGGGCGGATCGCTGCGCCGGCAGGACAAACGCCTCACCGTGTCCGTCGAACTCACCGAGACGCGCACGGCACGGGTCGTGTGGGCGGAGGTGTTCACGCAATCGCAGGACGATACGTTTCTCGTGCTCGACGAGATCGGCAACCGGATCGTCGCCTCGATCGCCAACGAGATCGAGACGATCGAACGAAATCGCGCCATTCTGAGACCACCGAACTCGCTCGATGCGTGGGGCGCGCACCATCGCGGCCTGTGGCACATGTACCGGTTCACGCGGGCCGACAATGAGGAAGCACAGCGCCTGTTCAAGACCGCCGTGCGTCTCGATCCCACCTTCGCGCGGGCCTATGCCGGCCTGTCATTCACGCATTTCCAGAACGCGTTTCAGAGCTGGGCGCAGCGCGAATCGGAGACCGACAAGGCGCTGGAGTTTGCCGGCCAAAGCATCATGGCAGACGACCGCGATCCTACCGCGCACTGGGCCATGGGCCGGGCGCTGTGGCTGCGAGGCTCGCACGCCCAATCGCTGGTCGAACTGAAGACGGCGGTCGACCTGAGTCCGAATTTCGCAGTCGGGCACTACACGCTTGCTTTCGTGAACTCGCACGGCGGCGATCCAAATCTGGCGATCGACGCCGCCGACTATTCCCGTCATCTCAGCCCCTTCGACCCATTTCTGTTCGGCATGTTTGGCGCGCGTTCGATGGCGCTGGTGCGACTCGGACGTTTCGACGAAGCGGCGGAATGGGGCGTCAAGGCGGCGGCGCGGCCGAACGCCTTTCACCATATTCAGGCGATCGCCGGATATGCACTCGCCTTGGCGGGCCGTCGTGACGACGGGCGCGCCTATATCGACAGGATTCACAAATCCCTCCCCGGTTACGGGGTCGAGGACTTTCTGAAAGCGATGCAGTTCGAACCCGCGGGGGCGGCGCTGTACCGAAAGGCGGCCAAACAACTCGAGGGGAAATAGGTCATCTTGACCTTTCCCCGATCGCGCGTTCTTGTTCTGCATGCCCAGCTTCAAAGCGATCCTGGTTGAGAAGAACGGCGAGACGCAAAGCGTCGCCATCAAAGCGATAAGCGACAGCGACCTGATGGACGGCGACGTCACCGTCCGCGTCGAATATTCCTGCATCAACTACAAGGACGGTCTCGCCGTCACCGGCCTCGCGCCCGTGGTGCGGCGATGGCCGATGATCCCCGGCATCGATTTTGCGGGCACGGTCGAGCAGTCCTCGCACAAGGAATGGAAGCCGGGCGACAAGGTGGTACTGAACGGCTTCGGACTCGGGGAGACGCATCTCGGCGGCTGGGCGGAAAAAGCACGCGTGAAGGGCGACTGGCTCGTGCCGCTGCCGCAGGGCATGAGCTCGCTCGAAGCGATGGCGATCGGCACCGCCGGTTACACGGCGATGCTCGCGGTGATCGCGCTCGAGCGGCACGGCGTGAAGCCCGATCACGGCGCGATCGCGGTGACGGGCGCGGTCGGCGGGCTCGGTTCGGTCGCGGTCGCATTGCTTGCGAAGCTCGGTTACACGGTCGCGGCGACCACGGGCCGCACGGGCGAAGCGGAGTACCTCAAATCGCTCGGCGCCTCGGAAGTGATCGACCGTGCAGAACTGACAGGAAAAGTGAAGCCGCTCGCGAAAGACCGTTTCGCGGGCGGGATCGACTCGGTCGGCTCCACGACGCTGGCCAATCTCCTTTCGATGACGCGCTACGGCGGCGCGGTCGCGGCCTGCGGCCTCGCCGGCGGCATGGATCTGCCGACCACCGTCGCACCCTTCATCCTGCGGGGCGTGTCGCTGCTGGGGATCGATTCAGTTTATTGCCCGCGGGAACAGCGGCGCGAAGCGTGGCGGCGGCTCGCGCTCGATCTCGATCGCAGCCGGCTCAAGGCCATGACCAGCGTGGTTCCGTTCGAGCAGGCGATTGAAACCGCGCGCACCATCGTGGACGGCAAGTTGCGCGGGCGCCACGCCATCGAGATAGCGTCCGGTTAGGGTTAACCGAGCCTTGACAAATCGGTGCGCAATCTGGGCACCCTAGCCCCTAGTACGGGGTGGAGTGCCGATGTTCCGCAAACGCTCGCTCGCTCTTGCGCTGGTGCTGACCGCATCGCCGGCCGCCGCGCAGGAGGTCATGAACGCCTCGACCGCGCAGAAATTCGTGGCCGGCAAACATTTCAGCTACTCGTGCTTCGACGGCACGGAGGGCTCCGGCCGCATCTTCAGCGACGGCTCGGCAAGCGGCACGATTCGGCCCGGCGGACAGGGCAATCTTCGGTATATGCGGCTGCCGTCCGGCACGCTCTATGTGGACGGCGAGCGCATCTGCGCAAACCTGAAGGGACTGCCGTTCCAACCCTGCTTCAACCTGACCAAGACGAGCGACACGGGCTTCCGCGGCGCCATCTCGGGCATCGGCTTCATGTATTGCGAGTTCGAGCGCGGCGAGAAGACCCAGATCGCCCGCCGGCGCGGCACATCCGAGGGGCTCGCATTGCGCGGCAGCCTGACCGGCGCGGTTCCTTAATCCGACAATCCGAGATTAAGGCTGAGAAGCGAAACCGGACCCATCCGGCGAGAAACCGTGCATTGTCGAATACAAACTGGTGAAGGCATCGCAGGGTCTTATTTGGGCCATGTTGCAGTGCGAAGCGCCGCTCAACAGGGCGATAAAATTTCCTACAGGAGAGTGCGTTGAATCTCACTTACAGCCGGGCCCTCGTGGCCGGAGCCATTACTGCTGCCGTCTGGATCTCGCCCGCCCTTGCCGACCGCGTGTTGAGCGGTGCCGAAGCGCACCGGATGCTGGCGGGCCAGACCTTCGATTTCAATTGCGTCGACGGCACGCGCGGCGAGGCGAGCTATGCCAAGTCGGGCGTCGCGACGGCGAATTACCTGCTGCCGATGGCGGGGCCCGGCGCTTCCATTCAACAAGATCAAGGACGCGTCCGTGCGCAGGGCGAG
>JAICQA010000184.1 GCA_025929595.1 Xanthobacteraceae bacterium | reverse complement strand
GTTCGGCGACAAGACGCTGAAGGTCAAGGCGATCGACAACTACGACTTCTCCGACATCGACATCTGCCTGATGTCGGCCGGCGGCGCCGCCTCGAAGGAGTGGTCGCCGAAAATCGCCGCGGCAGGCGCGGTGGTGATCGATAACTCGTCTGCCTGGCGTTACGACGCCGACGTGCCGCTGATCGTGCCGGAAGTGAATGCGGACGCGGTCGACGGCTACAAGAAGAAGAACATCATCGCCAATCCGAACTGCTCGACCGCGCAGATGGTCGTGGCGCTGAAGCCGCTGCATGACGCGGCAACGATCAAGCGCGTCGTGGTCGCGACGTATCAATCGGTGTCCGGCGCGGGCAAGGACGCTATGGACGAGCTGTTCGCGCAGACGCGCGCGATTTTCTCCGCCCAGACGCCGGAGACGGAAAAGTTCACCAAGCGCATCGCTTTCAACGTCATTCCGCATATCGACGTGTTCATGGACGACGGCTTCACCAAGGAAGAGTGGAAGATGTCGGCCGAGACCAAGAAGATCCTCGATCCGAAGATCGATGTGGTCGCGACCTGCGTGCGTGTGCCGGTGTTCATCGGTCACTCCGAAGCGGTGCATCTCGAATTCGAGAAGCCGATTTCGGCCGATCAGGCGCGCGAAATCCTGCGCGAGGCGCCGGGCGTTCTTGTGATCGATAAGCGGGAAAACGGCGGTTACATCACGCCCTATGAGTCGGTCGGCGAGGACGCAACCTACGTTTCGCGCATCCGCGAGGACAAGACAGTGCCGAACGGCCTCGCGCTCTGGTGCGTCTCGGATAATCTGCGCAAGGGCGCCGCGCTCAACGCCGTGCAGATCGCCGAGACGCTGATCAACCGCAAGCTGCTGACACCGAAGCAGAAGGCCGCCTAACCCCGCTTCCTCGTGCCCTGCACGCGTTCGTCCTTGGCGCCGATCTGCTGTTCGGTGGCGGCGCTCAGGCGTTGAAAAACGCCGAGGCCGATAATCATGGCGATGGCCGTGAGCAGCAGGGCCGCGGGATAAATGAGCAGGGCCACGTTCTCGTGGCTCACTCGAAATACCGTCACCAGCGCTTCCAGGTAGACGGCGATTGAAATCGTCGAGATAAACTTGGTGAGACTGCGGCGCGCTTCGCCCGGCGAGCGCATCTCGCGCTCGCGCACCACTTCTTCCTCGACCAGATATTTTGCGACCTCAAACACGGCTATCGCGATCACGATGTAACCGACACCGCGCAAGAGCGTGCTGCCGAAATCCGTCCAGTAGAAGAGCGCGTAGAAGGTCTGGCCGATGCCGTAGACCGACATGGTGAGCGCGAAAAGCGCGAGCACGATCGCGATGATGGAGAATGCCACTCGCGATCCGACTTCAAAGGCGCGGATAGGGTCGTCCATGGGGAGCCTCGCGGGAACCGGTGAACCGACGCGCGGTGACGACAACCGCGACGCCGCGATAAAGTTCCCGCTCAGTCCAGCATCCGGAATTCGCCGCTCTCGTTGTCGAGAATCCACAGCTTGCCGGTCGCCACGCCGAAATAGGCGCCGTGCAGCGCAAGCTTGCCGCGCTCCACCAGAATGCTGACGCAGGGGAAGGTCAGGAGATTCCTGATCGTGTGTTTGATCGCGGCCTGTTCGAGACGGCGCAGGAAGGCGTCGGTCGTCTCTCCGTTTTTCGGCGGACCCACTTCGCGGGCGGCCGGTTCGATCAGCGCCATCCAGTTGCCGATGAAGTCGCCCGGCGACAGCGGCTGGCTCTGCTCGGCATAGGCCTTGATGCCGCCGCAGCGGGCATGGCCCAGCACCACGATGTTCTTCACGCGCAGCGCCTGCACCGCGAATTCGAGCGCGGCCGAAACCGCGCGCTGCTTGCCGTCTGGCGTGTAGGGCGGCACGAGGTTCGCGACATTGCGGGTCACGAACAGCTCGCCCGGCGAGGCGTCAAAGATGACTTCCGGCGACACGCGGCTGTCGCAGCAGCCGATGATCATGGTCTCGGGCTTCTGCCCCTCTTCAGCAAGCTCCTGGAAACGGCTCTGCTCCGTCGGCAAGCGCCCCGCGCGAAAGGCTGTGTAGCCGTCGATCAGCCGCTGCGGAAAATCCATGATCGCCACTCCTTGCGGTGCGATGGAGCGCAAAGAGAGTGCCGCGGTCAAGCCGGATCGCGGCGCGCGCTTGGCAAGATTGCCGCGGGACGGCTAGGTTGCGGCCTCGGATGGAGGCCGGATGAGCGGCGGCGCGGGCAATTTCTTCGAGGATTTTCATGTCGGGCAGGTGATCCGACACGCGACGCCGCGCACGGTGACGGCGGGCGACACTTCCCTCTACGGCGCCCTCTATGGCTCGCGCTTTGCGGTGCAGTCCTCGGAAGCCTTCGCCCGCGCGATCGGCTACCGCCATGCGCCGGCCGACGATCTCCTGATTTTCAACATCGTGTTCGGCAAGACAGTGCCGGATGTCTCGCTGAACGCCGTGGCCAATCTCGGCTACGCGGCGGGCAGGGTGCTGGCGCCGGTCTATGCGGGCGACACGTTGCATGCGGTCTCGGAAGTGATCGGGCTGCGCGAAAACTCTGACGGCAAGGCGGGCGTTGTTTACATACGCTCCACCGGCCTCAAGCAGGACGCCACGGAAGTGGTCGATTATGTGCGCTGGGTGATGGTGAAGAAGCGCGACGAAGCGAGCGCCGCACCCGAGCCGCATGTGCCGAAGCTGCCGTCATCGCTGCATGCCGACGCGCTCGGCGACGCGGTGCCGGTGATCGACGGGCGCAACTACGACAATGTGCTCGCGGGCGGCGCGCAGCGCTTCGGCGACTATGAGGTCGGCACCAAGATCGACCACGTGGACGGCGTCACGGTGGAAGAAGCCGAGCATCAGCTCGCC
Source organism: Xanthobacteraceae bacterium (assembly GCA_025929595.1). Lineage (GTDB taxonomy): Bacteria > Pseudomonadota > Alphaproteobacteria > Rhizobiales > Xanthobacteraceae > JAUSIF01. The sequence goes on along the minus strand of JAICQA010000184.1, from coordinate 2,954 downwards.
ACAAGGCTCTATCAGAATCCCGCCCGCATTCATTTCAACCAGCACGCCGAGGCGGACAGCCGATACGGCCGCCGCCTGATCTACGGCGGTCACGTCATTTCGATTGCGCGCGCACTCAGCTTCAACGGCCTCGCCAACGCGTTTCATTTCGCGGCGATCAATTCGGGCCGGCATGTGGCACCGCTGTTCGGCGGCGACACGGTCTATGCGTGGAGCCATCTGCTCGACAGGCAGGCAATTTCGGGGCGCGACGACGTCGGCGCATTGCGGTTGCGCACGATCGCCACCAAAAACCGCCCGTGCCGGGATTTCCCGTGGAAGAGCGGCGAGGAGTACGACCCCGCCGTCATTCTCGATCTCGACTACTGGGCGATCATTCCGCGGTAATTCCGCTCATGCCCGCGAAGGCTGGAATCCAGAAAAACTGCTCCGTGCATTGTAGCGCGGTCCCCGCCTGCGCGGGGACGAGCGGAGAGATTTGGGACGACCGGGCAAAACTAGTTCGCCGAACTCGTCTCGTACTGGCGGAAGAATTTCCAGATTTCCTCGGCGGCATCGATCGAGTGGCTGCGCTCGCTCAGAAGCCACGCGACGAGCGTGTCGCCGCGGCCCGGCTCAGCGGACGGCGGCAGGTGTCCGCCGCCCGGGATCGTGTAGAGCAGCACCTGCGTGCTGTCGCGGCATACCGACCAGCGGCGCACGACGATCGGCTGCGAGCGGTCGAGACTCGGGCGGCTTGAGTCGGCGGACGCCATGCAGCCCGCGAGATCGGCGAACATCTGCGCCGTGTCGTGCGCCGACATGATTCCCTGTCCCGCCATCGGCACGCCGAACCACGGAATGATCGCGTCGAAAGTGCCGTGAATGAGAACCGCGGGCATCGGGCTGCGCGGCCGGCACGTCTTGCGATACTGCTCGGGCGCGGTCGCGGCCATCAGGGCGATCGCCGCGAAAAGTTCGGAATGCTCGCAGGCGAGCCGGGCCGTCATGAAACCGCCCATGGAAAGGCCGGCGAGATAGATGCGGTTCGGATCGGCGATGCCTTCGCGCACAAGCTGCCGCACCAGGCCGACGATGAAGGGCACGTCGTCGCCCGGCCGCACCACGTAGCCGAGCCGCATGATCGGCGGGCGCGCATCGTCCCAGACGCGGTTGATGCCCTCCGGATAAACGACGGCGAAACGCTCACGCCGCGCCACGCGGTTCATGCCGAGATCGCTTTCGAACTCGGCGGCCGACTGCACCGCGCCGTGCAGGCCGACGACCAGCGGCACGGGTGCGGATTTCAGATTGGGCGGGATGAAGAGACGGTAGGTGCGTTGCTCGCCATTGACGACGATGCGCCGCACTTCCGTGTTTGCCTGTGCGGCGCCGGGGAGGAATGTCAGCGCCATGGCGAGTGAGACCGCGAAGAGCCGCAAGCGCCGGACCATCATTCTGTTGCCGCCAGAGCCGATCAACTGCATCAACTGAATTCCGTTCGCCACAATCCGCGTGACCGAACTTCGGGACGATTTTTTGTCGCCGATTCGCGGCACATTGTACGCGAGCCGCTTACGGCGGGGGCCGCCGTGGCATACCAGAGCGCAGTTTGCCGTGCAGCCAATGCACGAGAGCGGTTAACTCGATGCAGCTACGCTCCGAGCGCGCGGCCAAGTCGCAGTCCGCGACCCTAGAATCATTGCGATGCGGGAGGGTTTCCGCTACTCAAAAGGCCCGCCCCGGGATCGTCATGATCGAGCACAAGACACGAGTTGAGCGGCCTTTGTCGCCGCATTTGCAGATTTATCGCCTCACCATCACGATGGCGATGTCGATCGTTCATCGGATCGTCGGCTCGGCCCTCTATTTCGGCATGCTGTTGTTCGTCTGGTGGTTGTTCGCCGCCGGCAATGCGCGGGATTTCGACCGCATCAACGGCTGGATCGGCACCTGGTTCGGACAACTGATCCTGTTCGGCTTCACCTGGGCTCTTTTGCATCATATGCTCGGCGGCATTCGCCACCTGATCTGGGACACGACGCGCGGGCTCGAACCCGGCGAGCGCGAGATGCTCGCCTGGGCGACGCTCATCGGCTCCGTGACGCTCACCGTGATCGTGTGGATCGTCGCCTTCATGATGCGGAGCTGATCATGCGCACGCCGCTCAATCGCGTTCGCGGACTGGGGCCGGCTCATTCCGGCACGGGACACTTCTGGCTGCAGCGTCTCACCGCGATCGCCAACATCCCGCTCGTCATTTATTTCGTCTTCCTGATCGCGACGCTTGCCGGGCGCAGCCATGCGACGGTGACGGCGACGCTCGGCGAGCCCGTCGTGGCGCTCCTCCTGCTCGCAGCGATCCTGTCGATCACCATGCACATGCGCGTGGGCATGCAGGTCATCATCGAGGATTACATCCACGACGAAGGGCTGAAGATCACCCTCGTCGTCCTGAACACGTTCTTTACCGTCGGTGTCGGACTGTCGGCGGCCTTTGCGGTCTTCCGCATCAGCCTCGGGTTGTGACGATGGCAAAAGTCGAAGACACCAGGAACGCCGCGCCGGCCGTCAACGGCCGCGCCTATCCGATCACCGATCACACCTACGATGTGGTGGTGGTCGGCGCGGGCGGTGCGGGCCTGCGCGCGGTGATCGGTTGCGCCGAGGCGGGGCTGCGCACGGCCTGCATCACCAAGGTCTTCCCGACGCGCTCGCACACGGTCGCGGCACAGGGTGGTATTTCGGCGGCGCTCGGCAATATGGGCGACGACGATTGGCGCTGGCACATGTACGACACCGTCAAAGGCTCCGACTGGCTCGGCGATCAGGACGCCATCGAATATCTCTGTCGCAACGCGCCCGAAGCGGTGGTCGAGCTCGAACACTGGGGAGTGCCGTTCTCGCGCACCGAGGAAGGCTAGATCTACCAGCGCCCGTTCGGCGGCATGACCACGTATTACGGCAAGGGTACC
>JAICQA010000014.1 GCA_025929595.1 Xanthobacteraceae bacterium | reverse complement strand
GCGTCGTGTTCGATCGGCTGCTTCAGCCGTGCGGTGCGGCCGTCGACGACCACGTGCTCGTGGACCGTGACATCCGCGAAGCGTCCCCGCCCGCGCCGCCACAGCCGCGTGACATAGTCCGGCCACCAGCCCGAGTGATTGACGATTTCGCCACAGAAACGCGAGCGGCGCGGCATCTCGTAGGCGTCGGCATCGGCACGCTCGATCGCCGCTTGAATTTCAGCCGCAAGCGCCGGCTCGATCCATTCGTCCGCGTCTAGCGACAGCGCCCAGTCGCCGGTGGCGGCCTCGAGCGCGCGGTTCTTCTGCGTCCCGAAGCCCGGCCAGTCCTGTGTTTCAATCACTTTCGCGCCGAGCGAGCGGGCGATTGCCGCCGTCTTGTCGGTGCTATGATTTACGACTACGACCGTCTCGTCGGCAAAGGAGGCGGAGCGCAGGCATCGCCCGATCGACCCTTCCTCATTGCGGGCGATGACGATCAGCGAAAGACGCGGCACGAGCGCTCCGAGACCTGCCTGGATGAACGCCGCGACCATGCCGCACCCCTCCGGGCCCGTAAAGCGCATGAATCGGAAACGACTACTATTCGTGCGCCAGCGCTTCTCCTCCTTCGGCGGCGCCGAGCTGATCCTCGACCGCACGATGGCCGCGTTGCAGGAGCGCGGCGTCGATGTCGCCCTCCTCGGCCGCTCCTGGTCCGGCGGACGTGACGTTGAATTCATCGAGTGCAATCCGTCGCGCTTCCCGCGCTTCCTGCGCGAGCGGAAGTTCGCGGATGCCGCCTGCGGTCGGCTCGTGCAGGAAAACGACGCGCTGGTGCAATCGCATGAACGCATGCCCTGCTGCGATCTATTCCGTGCCGGCGACGGCGTGCACGCAGCCTTCGTCGAGCACCGCAAGCGCGGCATGGGCGCGCTCGCGGGCACCGCGCTTTCGCTGCATCCCTTTCATCGTTCCGTGATCGCGCTCGAACGCGAAATGTTCGCAAGCCCGCGCCTCAAGGCGGTGATCGCGAATTCGCAGATGGTCGCCGACGAGATCGTGCGGCACTTTAACTTTGCCCGCGAAAAAATCCATCTCGTGCCGAACGGCATCGACCTTGCGCGCTTTCATCCTGACGCGCGGGCGCGTTTCCGCGACGAGACGCGCCACCGCCTCGGTACGGACGAGCGCAAGCCCGTCGCGCTCTTTGTGGGCTCCGGCTACAAGCGCAAGGGACTGGATGCCTCGATTGCAGCCTTGGCGAAAAGCGGCGCCGACGCCGAACTCTGGGTCGTCGGCCATGACCGCCACCCTTCGGCCTATCAGCGCCTCGCAGAACGCAGCGGCGTGAATCTCCGGCTGATCGGCCCGGTCAACGACCCACTGCCTTACTACGCGAGCGCCGACATTCTCGTCCTGCCGTCGATCTATGATCCCTTCCCCTCGACTGCGATTGAGGCGCTCGCCTGTGGCCTGCCCGTGGTCACGAGCACGAGCTGCGGCGCGAAGGAAGCGGTCGGAAAACTCGACCCCGATCTTGTGCGCGACGCGTACGACATGGCGGGCCTCGCGGATGCGGTCACGCGCGCCCTTGCACTCGCCGACGATCCACGGACAGTGGACCGCGCGCGCGCAATCGCCAATGATTACGACATGAATGCAATGATCGACCTGCTCCTGCGGCTTTATGCAAGCCTCGGCCTCGGCAAGGAGGCGCGGCCGTCGTGACGCGCAAGCTTACTATTCTGCACACCGAAGCCTCCAAGGGCTGGGGCGGACAGGAAATCCGCATTCTCGACGAGTCCGACGGCATGCGCCGCCGCGGGCACGACGTGCAGATCGCCGCCGTCGATGGAACACCGTTGGCGGAGGCCGCCATGCGGCGCGGCATCCCGTTCCATGCAATGCCGATCGACAGGCGCAGCTTCAAGGCGCTCTCGGCGCTACGCCGCGTGATGAAGAAGATCGACCCCGATGTGATCGTCACCCACAGCTCGACCGACAGCTGGGTGACGGCAGCGGCGTGTCTCCTCCGGCGCCGCCCCGCGGTCGTGCGCGTACGCCATCTCGGCTTTCAGGTTGCGGGCGGCATCGCCAATCGCTGGCTCTATGGCCGTGTGCCGAGTCATGTCGTCACCACCGGCGAGGCGACGCGCAATATGCTCGTCGAATCGCTGCGTCTTAAGCCGGAGAACGTCACCTCGATCCCCACCGGAATCGACACCGAGCGCTACAAGCCCGGCGACAAGATGCGTGCACGCACGCAGACCGGCCTGATCGCGAAGAATTTTGTGATCGGCATTGTCGCGACGCTGCGCGTCGGCAAAGGCCATCGCTTCCTCGTTGACGCGCTCAACGATCCGCGCCTGCAGGAAGCCACGCTCGTGATCGTCGGCGACGGGCCGCAGGAAGGAAACCTGCGGGCGCAGGTTTCCAGCCTCGGTCTGACCGAGCGCGTGATCTTTGCGGGGCGCCAGCAGGACGTGGTGCCGTGGCTGCAATCCTTCGACGCCTTCGCGCTCCCCTCCATCGCCATCGAAGGGGCGCCGCAGGCGGTGATGCAGGCAATGGCGGCGGGCGTGCCCACGGTCGTGACGCCGGTCGGCGCCATCCCCGAATTGGTGCAAGACGGAAAATCGGGCTTGTTCGTTAACGTGAGCGATGCGACCGCGCTGGCCGACGCATTCAGCCGCATCCAGGGCGACCCCGTATTGGCGGAGCGCCTGTCGAAGGAGGCCCGCGCCTTCGCAGAAGCCGGATGCACGATTGCCCATATGCTCGATATGATGGAAGACGTGCTCCGGAAATCGGCCCCGTCCCGGGGTTAGAGCCCTCCCGACGAACGCAGCCCCGAAACCATGTCGCACGGACGCAAGATCGCAGTGATCGGCCTCGGCTATGTCGGCCTGCCCGTCGCCGTCGCTTTCGGCAAAAACGGCGCGCCCGTGATGGGCTTCGACATCGATATGCGGCGCATCGAGGAATTGCACGCCGGTCACGACCGTACGCGCGAGATCGATAGCGAGAGCCTCAAGGCGGCGAAGATCGACATTACGCGCGACCCGGCGCGCCTGAAGGCGGCGGACTTCTTCATCGTCACGGTGCCGACGCCGATCGACCGCTCGAATCAGCCGGACCTGACGGCGCTCCTCGGCGCGTCGGAGAGTGTCGGGCGGGCGCTCAAGCGGGGCGACATCGTCGTGTACGAATCGACCGTCTATCCCGGCGCGACGGAAGAAGATTGCGTGCCGGTGCTGGAGCGCGAGTCGGGGCTGAAGGCCGGGCGCGATTTCACCGTCGGCTACTCGCCCGAGCGCATCAATCCCGGCGACAAGGCGCATCGCTTCGAGACCATCCGCAAGGTCGTGGCCGGGCAGGACGAGCGCACGCTCGACATTGTCGCCGCGGTTTACGGCTCCGTGGTGACGGCGGGTATTCACCGCGCGCCGTCGATCAAGGTCGCCGAAGCCGCGAAAGTGATCGAGAACGCCCAGCGCGATCTCAACATCGCCTTCATGAACGAGCTGTCGTCGATCTTTCAGCTGCTCGATGTCGATACGCAGGACGTGCTGGACGCCGCCGCGACCAAGTGGAATTTCCTGCCCTTCAAGCCCGGCCTCGTCGGCGGCCACTGCATCGGCGTCGATCCGTTTTATCTCACCTATCGCGCCGAGCGCGCGGGCTACCGGCCCGAGGTCATTCTCGCGGGACGCCGCATCAACGACGACGCCGGAAAGCGCGTCGCGCGCGAGACCATACGCCACCTCCTGCGGCGCGGCGTGGCCAGGCCTTCCGTCGCTGTGCTCGGTCTCACCTTCAAGGAGAACGTGCCGGACACGCGCAACTCGAAATCCCTCGACATCGTGCGCGAGCTGGAAAGCTTCGGCATCGACGTGAAGATCCACGACCCGATGGCGCTCGCCGACGACGTGGAAAAGGAATTTGGCCGCACGGTCACGCCGCTCGACATGATCCGCGATATGGACGCCGTGGTGCTTGCCGTCTCGCACAGCGATTATGCGCAGACCGGCTGGCCGCTCGTGTGCGCGTGCCTGCGTGACGGCAAGGGCATCGTGTTCGACGTGCGTACCTGCCTCGACCGCGCGCGCCAGCCCGAAGGCGTCGAACTCCTGCGGATGTAGGGCTTACGCCCCTTTCACGGCCTGAAAGACCAGGCTGCGCGAAGCGAGCGCCGGCCAGCTATTGGCCATGCGCGCGACATCCGCGGTCTCCGCGTAAAGCGGCGGCTCGCGCTTCTCCAGCGCGCGCAAATGCAGCGCCGTCGAGACTTTCAGAAGTGGCCAGAAGACGGCGGCAAGGCCGGCGGCGCTTCGCTTCGTGCGATCCCGGCGCAGCACGATGTCGGAGAGTCCGGCGAGCCGCAGTCCGTAGTGCCAGTACTGCACCGGCAGCGGCGCCACATGCCCGCACAGCCGTCCGGCGTTTTCCGGCTTGATGCTCGGGCTCGGAAACATGTGGTAATGGCCGGTCGTCGCAAACGAGAGCCGCGACAGCATGTGCCCGACATTCGGCACCGAGAAGATGACCGTACCGCCGGGCTTGAGTACGCGCGCGATCTCTCCGAGCACGCGATAGGACGAGCGCGTGTGCTCCATCACTTCGATGGCGACCACCGCGTCGAACGATGCGTCGGGATACGGCAGGCCTTCGTCCACGTTGCATTGGCTGAACGGAACACCGTCCGCCGAGAAAGTCTTCGCGCTGATGTCGCAGGCGGCGAGTCCCGCCGCCCCTCGGCTGCGCGACTCCGTCAGGAGCCGCGAGAGAAAGCCGCCGCCCGCGCCCATGTCGAGGATGTCGCCCTCGAGCTTGCCCGCGTCGCGCAGCAGCGACACGACAAGCTCGTTCGTGACGCGATGAGAGGCTGGCCCGGCGGACATGCTGCCCTCGGAAAGGATGCGGCTCGGCCGCGAGGATGGATGGTGCCCCCGGCCCGAGTCGAACGGGCACTGCCTTGCGACAACCTGATTTTGAGTCAGGCGCGTCTACCAGTTCCGCCACGGGGGCACGCGGCCGCGATATAGAGCATGAACCCGAAACAGGGGGAACCGGTTTTTCGGCCGGATCACATGCCGGTCCGGCGGAAAAACATCAGTTGACGACGTGCATCTCGACCTGGGCCACACCGCGGCCGATCATGCCGAGTTGCTGCGCGGCCGCGCGCGAGACATCGATGATGCGCCCTTTGATGAATGGCCCGCGGTCGTTGATACGCACCACCACCGACTTGCGCGACTTGACGTCGGTCACGCGCACCTTGGTGCCGAAGGGTAGCGTGCGATGCGCGGCGGTCAGTGCACCCGGATTGAAGCGCTCGCCGCTCGCGGTCGGTTGGTCGTAGCTGTAGAAGGACGCCTGCCCGCGGGACACCGGCTCCGCTGAAACGAGGACCGGCACGGAAAAGGTTATGGCGGCAGCAACGGCTGCGCCGAAGATCGAGATTCGCATTTGGCCTCCGCCTGATGGGAATGCGGCGGGCAATCGCCCGTGAATGAGCCGGTCCTGTGGCGAATGCGAAGCGTCGCGACCTTCCGTCGCGCCGTTCCATCGAACAATCCGATGCCGGACGAAAGGTTCCTGTGATTCGACACGGAACTGGCGTCACGTTATTCGAGCATCATGACGGCTTCCGACTTCGCCACACGCCTGCGCGCGCAACTGCTCCCCGCGGCGGCCTTCGCGATTGCGGCGGTCGCGGCGCTCACGCTCGCGGGCGCGTGGTTCTTCGAGCTCGTCCTGAAGCTCGAGCCCTGCCCGCTCTGTCTCGATCAGCGCATTCCCTATTACATCGCCGTGCCGCTCGGCATCCTTGTGGGACTGCTCGGCAACGAGCGCCTCGCGCGCATCGGTCTCGTGCTCCTCGGCGTCGTGCTGCTCATCGGCGCGGGCTACGGCGTCTATCATGCCGGCATCGAATGGGGCTTCTGGGAAGGGCCGGCCGCCTGCGCGGGCGGCGCGGCCACCGCGCCCGCCGGCGACATTCTCTCGTCGCTCAAAGGCACGCAACGCGTGGTCTCCTGCAGCGAGGCGGCCTGGCGCTTTCTCGGCCTGTCGCTCGCTGGCTATAACGTCCTGATCGCAGGCGGGCTCGCGATCCTGGCTTTCCGGACCGCGCTCGCCGGCTCAAGGAACGCCTGAAAGAATTGCCGGGGAGGCTCTGTTGAAGACTCGTGTCGCCATTCTGCACAAGACGAGCGTCGACTTTCCCTACTCAAGCTCGAAGCCGATCTCGATCGAGACGATCGACCTCGACGCGCCGGGCCCGGGCGAAGTCCTGATCAGGATGGCAGCAGCAGGCCTCTGCCACTCCGACCTTTCGGTCGTGAACGGCGACCGCCCGCGCACTCTCCCCATTGTCATCGGCCATGAATGCTCGGGCGTCGTCGAGGAAGTCGGCACGGGCGTCGACGACCTGCAGAAAGGCGACCACGTCGTCATGGTCTTCATGCCGAGCTGCGGTCATTGCAGCCCTTGCGCTGAGGGCCGTCCCGCGCTCTGCGAACCCGGAATTGTCGCAAACACCGCGGGCACGCTCGTTTCCGGCGAGCGCCGCTTCCGGCGCAACGGCATCCCGGTCAATCATCAGGTCGGCGTTTCCGCCTTCTCCGAATACGCGGTGATGTCACGCCGCTCGCTGGTGAAGATCGACAAGGACATTCCGCTCGATCTTGCAGCGCTCTTCGGCTGCGCGGTGCTGACCGGCACGGGCGCGGTGATGAATTCCGCAAAGGTCCCGCTCGGCGCGACCGTCGGCGTTGTCGGCCTCGGCGGCGTCGGCCTCTGCGCGGTCCTGGGTGCGATTGCCTCCGGCGCCTCGCGCATCGTCGCGGTCGACCTCCTCGACCACAAGCTCGGCCTTGCGCGCCAGCTCGGCGCCACCGACTCCTTCAACTCGTCGAACCCCGATCACGTCGCGGAAATCCGCGAGGCGACGAAAGGCGGGCTCGAATATGTCGTCGAGACCGCGGGCGCGGCGAAGGCGATGGACACCGCTTACAAGATCACCAGGCGCGGCGGCACGACGGTCACGATCGGCCTGCCGCCGCCCGACGCCGCCCTTTCCGTTCCGCTCGTGCAGATGGTCGCGGAAGAGCGCACGGTGAAAGGCAGCTACATCGGCTCCTGCGTGCCGGTGCGCGACATCCCGCGATTCATTTCGCTGTATCGCCAAGGCAAGCTGCCGATCGACCGCCTCTTGAGCGACCGAATCAAGCTCGACCAGATCAATGAAGGCTTCGAGCGCCTGCGCGTGAGCGACGTGGTGCGGCAGGTGGTGGTGTTCTAAAAACGTCGTCCCGGAATTTTGCGAAGCAAAATATCCGGGACCGTTCTCGAAAAGTTGCAGACGATCCCGGATCGCGTCTTCGGCGCGTCCGGATGACGGACATCAAGGCTCCAGCTCGGTGTCCCAGTAGAGATAGTCGAGCCAGCTCTCGTGCAGATAGTTCGGCGGGAATAGCCGCCCGTTGCGGTGCAGATCGTTGACCGTCGGCTGGAACGGCATCTGCCCGGGCCACATGCCGGCCCTCTCCGGCGCGAGCCCGCCCTTCTGCAAATTGCAGTCTGAGCATGCGGTGACGACATTCTCCCATGTCGTCTGCCCGCCGAGCGCGCGCGGCAAAAGATGATCGAACGTCAGGTCCTGCCGCGAGCCGCAATACTGGCAGGAGAAACGGTCGCGCAGAAACACGTTGAACCGTGTGAAGGCCGGATGCCGCGGCGGACGCACATAGGTCTTGAGCGACACGACGCTCGGCAGCTTGAATTCGATGGACGGGCTGTGAACGGCCTTGTCGTACAGCGCGACGATGTTCACGCGCTCGAGAAAGACAGCCTTGATGGCGTCCTGCCACGACCAGATCGATAGCGGATAATAACTCAGCGGCCGGTAATCCGCGTTCAGCACCAGCGCCGGCCAGGCACCCGACGTAACCGCGACGTTCACATGCGACTCCCAATCGCCGTCGGCGACCGGGGCACGAAAGAACCCCACGCCTTCGGTGGATTCTTGTTTTGTCCATTATACCGGCTCGGCGTCGGTTTTGTGAAGCGGGCCGGGTGCTTAGCGTTTGGGCGCAAAAGCCCTGGCGAGAAACTGCCCGCCGTGCCGCAATCCCTCGCCGTCGATGCCGTGCCCGACTCCCTGGGATAAGTGCCATTCCACCGGCACTTCCGCCGCCGACAGCAGTTGCGCTGACGCGAACAGGGCCTGCATGGGAATGAGGTCGTCGCGGGTTCCGTGCACCAGCAGCACCGGCGGACGCGAGCGGATTTCGGATGCAGCGAGGTCGGGGCCGTCCTCGCTCTCCGGCGTCACGTAGATGCCGGAATAGCCGACGATCGCAGCCGGCGCGACCTGCCGCCGCAAGCCTGCGTGCAGCGCCATCATCGTCCCCTGGCTGAAGCCGACGAGCGCGAGCGCGTCCGGCGAGAGCGCGCGCCGGGCCAACTCCGCGTCGAGAAAACTTTGCAGCACGGGTACGGCCGCATTCACGCCGCGCCAGCGCTCGTCGGGATTGCGGAACGTGAGCTCGAACCATTGCCGTCCCATGGGCGCGCCGCCGCACGGCTCCGGCGCATGCGGCGACACGAACGCCGCGTCCGGCAATTCGCTTTGCCACTCCTGACCGAGCGCGATCAGATCGTTGCCGTCGGCGCCATAGCCGTGCAGGAAGACGACGAGTTGTTTCGCCTTGCCCGAACGCGGCTCAAGCCGCGGCCCGTCGATTGCAGCGGCCATCATTGATTTCCTTCTACAATGTCATCACCGGGCCGCCGCGCCCGGCGAGCGGAACGCGAGCCGACTTGGCGCGGCGAGACCGGTGATCCAGCTGACTCAGTATGGAGAAAACTAGACCCTTCATTGCCCAGGTTGGACCGGAACGGCGTCGCGCCGCTTGTTCGCGGCATAATAGGCCCAGAGGATGCGCGCCGCCACGCCTCGCCAGGGCCGCCACGCCTCCGCGATTTTCTCGAGCTGCTTCGCCGTCGGACGCTTGCGCTTGCGGTACGCAATGCGCGCCGCCTCCTGCAACGCAAGGTCGCCCGCAGGAAATGCGTCGGCGTGCCCGACGCAGAACAGCAGATAAATGTCGGCGGTCCACGGGCCGATTCCCTTGATCGCGACGAGCTTCGCATGTGCCTCATCGGCCGGCATGTCGTGCAGCGCGTCGAGGTCGATGCCGCCGTCGCGCACCGTGCGCGCGATCTCGCGGAAGGTCTTGATCTTCGGCAGCGAGAGGCCGGCGCGTTGCAGCTTCGGCGTGCGCGCCGACAGGATGGCGTGGTGGTCGAACGGCCTGAACGCGATCTCAAGCCGTCCCCAGATTGCCGCCGCGCTCGCGGTCGAAAGCTGCTGCGAGCAGACGATCGAGGCGAGGCCTCCGAAGCCCCCGGCCCTGCGGCGCAACGGCGGCGCGCCGCTGACGATCAGCAGTTCGCCGATCTTGCGATCGTGGGCGACGAGGCTTTCAACGGCGCGGGCGAGATCGGCTTCGGTGTCGATGCGGGCGGACATGGACTTCATATGTCATTGCGGGGCTCGACCGGGCAATCCATAAAGCGCGCACAGAAAGCAACCCGGTTTCGACATGTCCCGCCCCGTCTTCCGTTTCGCGCCGTCGCCAAACGGATTTTTGCACCTCGGCCATGCCCTCTCGGCGTTGCTCAACGCCGATCTAGCAAAACAGGCCGGCGGGCGGCTTCTTCTGCGTATCGAGGACATCGACGGCACGCGCTGCAGGCCGGAGTTCGAGCAGGCGATCCTCGAGGACCTTGCCTGGCTCGGGATCGAGTGGGAGCAGCCGGTACGACGGCAGTCCGATCATTTCGACGAGTATCTCGCAGCGCTGGAGCGGCTGGAAAAGGCTGGGCTCGTCTATCCAGCCTTCGAGAGCCGCAGCGAGATCGCGCAGCTCGTGGAGGCGCGCGAACTCGACACCGGCAAGGACTGGCCGACGGATCCCGACGGCACGCCGCTCTATGCCGGTAAGGCGCGCGAACTGCCCGAAGGAGAACGCAACCGTCGCCGCGCCTCCGAGCCTTTCGCGCTACGCCTCGACATGGCGACCGCATTGGCGCGGGCAGGACGCGGCGTGAGCTGGCGCGAAGAAGACGAGGACGGCATACGCGACGTGCCCACACATCCGGAGCGCTGGGGCGACGTGGTCCTGGGCCGCAAGGAATCGCCGGGCAGCTACCACCTCGCCGTCGTGCTTGACGACGCGCTGCAAGGCATCACGCATGTCGTACGCGGCATGGATCTCTTCGAGGCGACCGCGATCCACCGGCTCCTGCAGGAACTGCTCGGCCTGCCCGCGCCGGTCTATCGCCATCACCGCCTGCTGCTCGACCGCGACGGCCACAAGCTCGCCAAGCGCACGAAGTCGACAACGCTGCGCGACCTGCGCGCCTCGGGCTGGACGCCGGCGGATGTGCGCCACGCCGTCGGGCTTTGATCTAGCCCCCGACGCCAGCGAGCCAGAGCCAGAACGAGATCGTCACGAGCGACAGCATTGTTGAGAGTGTCACCGCGCCGGTCGCCGCCGGCACGCCGACGCCGAAGCGCTCGGCCAGGAGATAGGCGTTGATGCCGCTCGGCATGGCTGCAAACAGTACGGCGACGACCGCGAACACCGGTGGGAGCGGCACCACGTAAGTGACCAGCAGCCACACGATCAGCGGATGCACCAGGAGCTTCAGCGCCGCGATCATCGCCGACACCTTGAAGTCGCCGAGCAGGCCATGGCGGCGGAGCGCGAGACCCATCGCGAACAGCGCGCAGGGCACGGAAGATTGCGCGATGAGGTCGATCACCGCCTTCGGCGCGCCGGAGGGGCGAATGCCAACAAGCTGTGCGACAAGACCGGCGGCGAAACCGATCAGCACAAGGTTGGTGGCGAGATTGCGCGCGACGCTCAGGAGTGCGGCACGCGAAAGACCCGAACCGGTCGCCTCCATCATGAGCGACGCCGTCGTCATCACGATCGGCAGGTTGACCGCGACCAGCAGAAAGAGCGGCACCGCGCCCGCCGGGCCCACGGCGGACAGCACGAGCGGGATGCCGACCAGCACGATGTTCGATTGCGCGGACGTGAGTCCGTAAACGATTGCTTCGCGCGCGCCGCGGCCGAAGGCGAAGACCGCGAGCAATTGCGCTGCCGCCCACGAAACCGCCGCACCGAAGAAGTAGACGCCCCAGTAGCCCCACGGCGAAACGTCGGGGAGCTGCGCCTCCGCGAGCGTGCGGAAGATCAGGATCGGAATCGCGACCGTATAGACGTAGTCGGAAACGCCTTCGGCGACGCGCTCGCGCAACAGCCCCGACCACGCGCACACATAACCGACCGCCATCACCCCGAAGACGGGGAGAACGATGTTGGCGATGTAAAGGATTTGCTCCACGAAACCGCCCGCCGCCTATGCGCGCAGCGCACCGGCTTGCGCGGGGATGCGGCCGGGCGGCGCGTGCTGCCCGGCCACCTTTGTCAGCGCTTCACGAGACCGATGATGAACAACAGGATGACCGCGCCAATCGTGGCATGGATGATTGAGCCGACAATGCCGCCTCCGATCGAGATGCCGAGCATCGGCAGCAGAAAGCCCGCCAACAATGCGCCGACGATGCCAACCACGATGTTTCCGACAAGCCCGAAGCCGTAGCCCTTCATGATCACGCCGGCGAGCCAGCCGGCGATCGCGCCGACGATGAGCAGGACGACCAGACTTTCGATTCCCATTTCGTTCTCCCCTCTGATGCGCCGACGAACGGCGGCTGCCGGAGAAGCTGTGCCTTGTCGGCACGAATCGCCCGCGGCAAGCGGGCGAGCATATCGCAGCGGCAGGGCCGCCGCGTTGCAGCGACGTCCTGCCCAATCATTTCAATGGATTGCGCGGGGAAAAATCAGACCGGCTGCTTGCGCGCTCGCGCAACGGCGGCGTTCAGCTCCGCGCCGAAGATGAAGATCATCGCGACGAGATAGAGGAAAACGAGCGCGGCCATCACCGACGCGAGGCCCGCATAATAGGTGACGTAGGAGTAGGAAAAGCTCGCCAGATACCGGCCGAACACGATGCCGGCGCCGAGCCACAGAATCAGCGTGACCACGATGCCCGGCCAAATTTCCGCGAGGCGCCGTTTGCCCGCCGCGAGCCACCAATGCGCGATAAAGAGCGCAACAACGATTACGATCGCTGCCGCGCCGATCCGCACGAACTCCAGCAGATAGCCGAAGCGCGCGAAGATCGTCGCGTATTGGATCGCCGTTGCCCACAGCAAGGGGTAGAGGACGACGAGAAACGACAGCGCGAGCAGTGCCGCCGCGCCAAGCACGACATAGAGGATCGATTCGATCCGCAGCAGCCACCAGCTCCGCTCCTCCGGCACGCCGTAGGCACGGTTGAGCCCGATGCGCAGGCTCTCGATTCCGCTCGACGCAAAGAAGATCGCAAGCGCCACCGCAAACGTCAGCACGTCGCTGCGCAACCCCTGCATGACGTTATGAATTTCGCGCTCGATGGGTGCCGCGATCACTTCCGGCCAGGCTTCGAGCAGGATGCTCGCCGTCTCATTCGCGAGCTCGCGCGACCCGAACAGTGACGCCGCGAGCGCCGTCACAAAGATGAGGAACGGGAACAGCGCCATCAGCACCGACATGGCGATGTGACTGGCGATCGCCCAGCCCTCATTGACGTTGAATCGGTCAAAGGCGTCGTCGACGACCCGCCAGATACGTCTCATGGCCGCACTTATCGCACGCCGTAAAACAAGGGCAATCGTCCGCGAGAACCCGTCAGGCGGCCTTCACATCGGACAGGAAACGCGTGATCGCGTTATCGAGTTTCTCGGCTTCTTCGCGCAGAAGCGTCGAAAGGCCCGCCACGTCGTTTGCCGTCGCGAGCGCGCCGGAGGCCGCCTTCTCGACCGAGCGCATGGCGCTGGCGCCGGTTTCGGCGTCGTCCGAGGCCTGCGCTACGTTGTTGGCAATCGAAATGACGGCCGAGTTTTGCTCCTCGACGGCCGAAGCGACCGTGGCCGCCATCGCCGACATCTCCTGAATCACCTCGCTGACGCTGTCGATCGTATTGGCGGCGTCGGCCGACGCCTCCTGGATCGAGCCGATCTGCTGCGCGATGTCCTCGGTCGCACGCGCGGTCTGCGCAGCGAGCGATTTCACTTCCTGCGCGACGACCGCAAAGCCGCGGCCCGCCTCGCCCGCCCGCGCCGCTTCGATCGTCGCGTTGAGCGCAAGCAGGTTGGTCTGCGCCGCGATCGACTGGATGAGCCCGACCACCTCGCCGATGCGCGTGGCCGCGTCGCCGAGCGCGCCCATGATCAGCACCGACCGTTTCGCTTCGGAAACCGCGCGGTCCGCGACCTTGCTCGAATTCGCCGTCTGCCGCGCGACTTCCGATACCGAGCCCGAAAGCTGCTCGGCGGCGGCCGCAGCCTGCGATACGTTGGTGGACGCCGCGCTTGCCGCGCGCCCCGCGTGCTCGGCTTCGGAGCCCAC
The DNA here is from genome assembly GCA_025929595.1 of Xanthobacteraceae bacterium. Taxonomy (GTDB): domain Bacteria; phylum Pseudomonadota; class Alphaproteobacteria; order Rhizobiales; family Xanthobacteraceae; genus JAUSIF01. The sequence continues at coordinate 5,058 of JAICQA010000014.1, read as the reverse complement.
ATGCCCGGCCGTATCACCGAGCCGGCCGGACGATTCCGCCAGCCGCTGCGCGGCCTCGCGCACCGCCGAGAGGCCGGAGTTTGCCGTCTCCGCAAAGCCGCGCACCAGCCGGTCGACCGTAAGCGAATGCCGCTCGCGCTGCGACGCCGACTCCGCCTTTTCCGCCTCGAGCTTTTCGCGCGCCCGCGCGTTGTCGCGGAACACGACGACGCTGCGCGCCATGGCGCCGATCTCGTCGCGCGCATTCACCGCCGGGATATGCGCTTCGATATTGCCGTCGGCAAGCGAGCGCATGACGCGTGCGAGACCCGCGAGCGGCCGCGTGATGCTGCGCCCGATCAGCCAGCTTAGGCCCACGCCCGCCAGCAGCACGATCAGACCGACGCCGCCGATGATCGACTTGGTCCGCGCCTGCGACGCCGTGAGATTGCGCGTCGCCGACGTTTCCTGCAGTTCGGCGAGCGAAACGATCTGCGCCGAAACCGGCAGCAAATTCTTGCTGTCGAGATCGATGAGCGCGAGCATGGGCTTGGAGCGGTCGGTCACTTCAATCCAGTGCCGGAATGCCGTCGCATAAGCGGCGACTTGCGCCCCGAGTTTTTCCTTGGCCGCCGGGTCGACCGTGATCCCCGAGAGCGCCTGCTTGAATGCATCGTGCTCGGCAAAGAACCAGACCTGCAGATAGGTGGTGCGGTTGAGCCGGTACTCGGACTCGTAACGCCGCATGGTCGACAGCGAGGCGAGCAGCCGCATGGAATCGAGTTCGCTGAGCTGCGGGATTTCCTGATTGATCACGCGCTCGACGGCGGTCGCGTTGGTGCGCAATATGCCTTCGATTCCGCTCGTCTCGCCGAAGCCGAGCAATTCCTGCTCTCGCAGCAGCGCATCGAAATGGCGGTTCAGGCCGGCCACGCTCTCGCGCAACTGATCGATGTGGATTTCCTTCGAGTGGATCGATTGCTCGATTACATCGAGGCTCGCGAGCGCCGCCTTGTTCGCGTCCTCGAAGTCGTCGATCAGCGCGCGCGTCGGGCGTTGGGCAAATACCTGCGCGGTCACACGCATGTCGACGAGCGCAACCCGGAAATCGCTGCTCGCACGCGTCAGCACCGACGAGTTGCGGACGCTGCGAAATGCGTTCTCGACGGCGCGCTCGCCCGACAGATACGCGGCGCCGATCACCCCGAGCCCGATGACCGGAATGAGCGCGAGCAGGACGATCCTTCCGCGCACCGAGATGCCTTGGCCCAAATACGAGAACCAGGAGCCGGCGCGAGGAAACATGTCCCGAGGGCTGGCGAATTGCATTGCGTTCTCCGCGCGCCCGCGCATCGCGCCGGGCTAAAGGGCGTTTGACCGCCGGCAGGCGGAGTTCCCCGTTGGATGGAATCGCGGAATGGTTAACAATGCGTGAGGCGCGCAATCCGGGCGCTTTGCTTGCCTTTGTGCGGCGCACGCGTAACGTGCCGGCCCATCGAGAAACAGGCCTTCCAATGTCGAAATCCGCGAGCCGCCCGGCTGCCGCTCCAACGAACCTCTTGGCGCTGGCCGAGGAAGCGAGCGCGGCGGCCGAGGCGATCCTGTCCGACGCGACCGCCAGCCTGCACGCGCGGCTCTGGAAAGACGACCGGATCGACACCGAAGCGTTTGAACGCGAGCAACATGCCGCGCACGGGCTCGCCTGGCTCGCCACCTACACGGCCGGTGTCCGGCAACTGACGGCCTACGCCGCCCGGCTTGGCGATGCGGGCAGGCTCGGACCCGCCGAAGAAGCGCTCGTCCGGATCGGGCTTGGCGAGTATCTCGCCCAGATTTTCTCCGGCATCCCGATGAGCCAGACGGAGATTCTGCGCCTGTCCGCACTCGGCCTTTCGAGCGAACGCGTGAACGCCCGCATGAACGCATCTGTGCGCGAGTTGATCGAGAGCGGAACGGCTCCGGAAACGCGCGCGCGTTTCATTTTGCTTTCGGACGCGCAGGATGGTTCGGAGCTCACCGGCCCCGCCAATCTCGACGACACGCTTGAAGCGATGCGCGAGGCGATGCGGCGCTTCGCCGACGAGCGCGTGACACCGCACGCGCACGAATGGCATCTCGCCAACGAATACATCCCGCTCGAAACCATGAACGAGATGTCGGCGCTCGGCGTCTTCGCGCTCACGATTCCCGAAACCTATGACGGCCTTGGCCTTGGCAAGGAGTCGATGTGCGTCGTCTCCGAGGAACTGTCGCGCGCCTGGATCGGCGTCGGCTCGCTCGGCACGCGCTCGGAGATCGCGGCCGAACTGATCCAGCACGGCGGCACCGAGGCGCAGAAGAAGCGTTGGCTGCCGAAAATTGCGTCAGGCGAAGTACTGCCGACCGCCGTCTTCACCGAACCCAACACCGGCTCCGACCTCGCGAGCCTCAGGACGCGCGCCGTACGCGAGGGCAATGTCTACAAGGTCTACGGCAACAAGACCTGGATCACGCATCCGGTGCGCGCCGACCTGATGACGCTTTTGGTGCGCACCGATCCCGACGAGCCCGGCTATCGCGGCCTCTCCATGTTGCTCGCGCCGAAGCCTCGCGGCACCGACGCCGATCCCTTCCCGGCGCGAGGCATGTCCGGCACCGAAATCGAAGTCATCGGCTATCGCGGCATGAAGGAATTCGAGATCGCGTTCGACGGCTTCGAAGTGCCGGCCGAAAACCTGCTCGGCGGTGTCGAGGGCCAGGGCTTCAAGCAGTTGATGCAGACTTTCGAGTCCGCGCGCATTCAGACCGCCGCGCGCGCCGTTGGGGTCGCCCGCTCCGCGCTCGATCTCGCGCAACGCTACGCGCGCGAGCGCATCCAGTTCGGCAAGCCGATTCTTTCCTTCCCGCGCGTGGCCGACAAGATCGCGCTCATGGCCGCCGAGGTCACGATCGCACGCGAGCTCACCTATCACGCCGCGCGCGAGAAGGATTCCGGCCGGCGCTGCGATCTGGAAGCCGGCATGGCGAAATTGCTCGCCGCCCGCGTCGCATGGGCGTCGGCGGACAACGCCGTGCAGATTCACGGCGGCAACGGTTTCGCGCTCGAGTCGCCGGTTTCGCGCGTGCTGTGCGACGCGCGCATCCTGTCGATCTTCGAGGGAGCCGCGGAAATTCAGGCACAGGTGATCGCGCGCCGCCTCTTGGACGGAACCAACTGAGCCCCATATTTCTTGACGGTGGTTCACACGAGGAGCGTGACCATGCAGGAATTGTGGATCGGTCATAATACGTGGGTCATGGTGGGCGACGGACGCAAGGCATTGATGCTGCGCAACGACGGCACCCCGCAAAAGCCGTCGCTGCAAGTCGTCGAGGTTTTGAAGGACGACGACAACCCGCCCACGCACGAACAGGGCACTGATCGTCCGGGCCGCTCGTTTCAAAGCATGAGCAACCGCCGCAGCGCCGTCGGACAGACCGATTGGCATGAGATGGCCGAGGAACAGTTCGCGACCAGCGTTGCCTCGAAACTCGACAGCGCCGCGACCAGCAACCGCTTCGAGAAACTCATTCTCGTCGCCCCGCCGAATACGCTGGCGACGCTCCGCAAGAAGCTCGATCCGAAAACGGCCGAACGTATTGTTGCCGAAGTCGACAAGGACCTTACCAAGCATCCCGTTCCGGAAATCGCGCGCGTGTTGACGGGCGGCTGAACATCGGGCGGGGGCCGGCGATCGCAATGGGGGAATTTTCGCTCGCCGCCGGCAGCGCGCTCGTCCTGCGCACGTGGCCGTTTTTGCTGTTGCGTGCGGCCGTCTATTTCGGCATCGCCGCGGCATTCGCGAGCGCGGTCGCGGGCGGCTCCGGCATCGGCGCCGGCATCGGGACTTTGCTCGGCGCTGCCGCACGCGCTCCCGGCGGCTTCTGGGGCGCGATTGCCGGCCTCGCCTTCATCGCGCTGCTCTTGTGGTGGCTGCGCGAGTATCTGCTCTATCTGGTCGAAGTCGGCCATGCCGCGGCGATATCGCTCGCCTTGGACCAGGTGAAAACTCCCGGCCTGCAGGGGTCGATCGTGGCGGCCATGTCCGCGGTGCAGCGCAAGTTCCGCGACGCTTCTGTGCTGACGACCGCCGACCGCTACGCGCGCGGCACGATCGACGATCTGCTCCGCTCCGTTGACGTGCTTTCGGCCTTGCTGCCGACGAGTTTTGAGCTCCCGCGAAATATCACCGACCGCGCGCTTCGCGTCCCGCTTGGCTGCGTCGCCAGGACCGTGCTCGCGCGCACCGTCGCCGGTAAAGCGCGCAATCCATATTCCGATCTGCGCGACAACCTGATCCTGCTCGCGCAGAACCACGACATCCTGTTCCGCAACGCGATCCTGCTGGCGGCCGGTTCGTATGTCGTCTGCTTCTTCGTCTTTCTACTCTCGCTCATTCCGGCCTTCGCCGTCACGCGCGCTTTTCCGGGCGGCTCGGGCCTGATCGCGCTGGCGCTCGCGGGCGCATTCACATGGTCGTTCCAGCGCGCGCTGATCGAGCCCGTCGTCACGGCGAGCTTCCTCGAGCTTTTCCGCCGCGTGACGCGCGGCCAGACGCCGGAGCCCGACTGGGACATGAGACTTGAAGAGATCGCCGAGTCCTATGGCGAGGTAAAGGCAATCGCCGCACCCGCCCCGCGCAATCCGCGCCGCGGCATCGTTGCCTGAGAATCGCCTCTCGCGTCTTCCGAAAGCGTGGTAAAAAGGATCATGGGTGAGTTTCTTTCCACCATCATCGTGCCGATCGCGCTGCTCGCCGTCGCGGCCGTCCTCGTCATGGGGCTCTGGAACATGGCGCGCGCCGGTTCGCCGAACCGCTCGCAGGCCCTGATGCGGCTGCGCGTCATGTTGCAGGCCGTCGCCATCGTGGTCGTCATGATCACCATCTGGTTCCTCGGCCGCTGACGCAACATGGTCGTCCTCAACCGCATCTACACGAAGACCGGCGACGACGGCACGACCGGCCTCGGCTCCGGCGAGCGACGGCCGAAATACGATCTGCGCGTCGCCGCCTATGGCACGGTCGATGAAACGAACGCCGCCATCGGCGTCGCGCGCCT